>JADGNS010000137.1 GCA_017883355.1 Candidatus Solibacter sp. | reverse complement strand
TTCCAGCGCGGCCAGCGCTTCGAAATCGTGCACCGTCAGGAAGTGGATGTTGGGCGATTCGTACCACTCATAAGGAAACAACGTGGTGCGCGGCGCACGCCCGCTGAAGAGCATCGACATACGCACCCGCCAGTGGCCGAAGTTCGGAAAGGCCACGATCGCCCTCCGGCCCACGCGCAGCATCTCGCGCAGCACCTTGCGCGGATGGCGCGTCTCCTGCAGGGTCTGACTGAGGATCACGTAGTCGAAGGCCTGATCCGGATAATCCGCCAGCCCCTCGTCGATATCGCACTGGAACACGGATACGCCGCGCGCGATCGCCTTCTGCACCTTGGCGCCGCTGATTTCCACGCCGCGCGCATCCACGCCCTTGTTGGACGCCAGCCACTCCAGCAGCTCGCCTTCGCCGCAACCCAGGTCGAGCACCTTGGTCCCGGGCTCGACGATCTCGCCGATGATCGCGTAATCGCTGCGGCCCAGCAGTTCGCGGACGAACCCGGCCTTCATTGCGTCTTCTCGAACGTGCTGGCCAGAAAGCCGCGCACCAGGTCGGTCTGCTCCACCACGTCCACCAGAAAGGAATCGTGCCCGTAGTTGGATTGCAGCTCCACGTAGGCCACGTCGCGATTGCGCGAGCGCAGGGCGCGCACCAGTTCCTGGGATTGATAGCTGGGGTAGAGCCAGTCCGAACTGAAGCTGATCACCAGGAAGCGGGCCTGCGTCTTTTCCAGCGCGGCCGCCAGGGTTCCGTGGCCGTTGGTCAGGTCGAAGTAGTCCATCGCCTTGGTGATGTAGAGGTACGAGTTGGCATCGAAGCGGTAGACGAACTGGCTGCCGCGATAGCGCAGATAGCTCTCCACCTCGAAATCCACGTCGAAGCCGTAGCTGAAGTTCTCCTTGCCGCGGAGCCGGCGGCCGAACTTCTCGCGCATCGAATCGTCGCTCATGTAGGTGATGTGGCCCACCATGCGCGCCACGGCGAGCCCGCGCGCCGGTGGCTGCTTGTCATAATAGTTGCCGTCGGCCCAATCGGGATCGGCCATGATCGCCTGCCGTCCCACTTCGTTGAACGCGATCTGCTGCGCGCTGTGACGCGTGGTGGCGGCCACCGGGATGGCGCTGACGACGGCTTCCGGGTAGGCGGCCGCCCACTCCAGCGCCTGCATCCCGCCCATCGATCCGCCGGAAACGGCGAGCAGGCGTTGGATGCCGAAGGAATCGATCAGCATCTTCTGCAAGCGCACCATGTCGCCGATGGTGATCACCGGAAACGACATGGCATATGGGCAGCCGGTGGCGGGATTGAGCGAGGAAGGTCCGGTGGTGCCGCGGCATCCGCCCAGCACGTTCGTGCAAATCACGAAGTATTTGTTCGTGTCGAACGCCTTGCCGGGACCGATCATGTTGTCCCACCAGCCGGGCTTGCCGGTTTCGGCGCTGATGCCCGCCGCATGGGCATCGCCGGAGAACGCGTGCAGCACCATGATGGCGTTGGTTTTCGCCGCGTTCAATTCGCCGTAGGTCTCGTAAGCCACTTCGACCGGCGCGAGCGTGGTGCCGTTATCGAGAGCGATGGAGTCGAACCGTACAGTATTGGCCGCGACGATCATTGCTGGAGTGTCACCATCATAACAAAGCGGCTCCGTATGACAGAATGAAAGCACGCACGGGTGTTGCTATGCCGGTACCACCATTCGGTCTTGAAATCGGGGTGCTCGAAGTGGTCGCGTGGAAAAGCCTGCAGCCGGCGTTCAGCCGGCTGGACCCGCTGGAGAACGTGTCCGCAGCCGTGGATAGGATGCCCCACATCGGACCGGCCCCGCCTCGCGCGTGCCATAATAACCCAGTGAAGCTGTCCGCCGGCAAAATGAAGCGCATGAAAGCGCTCGCCAACGAGCGCGGTGTCATCGCCGCCACTGCCATGGACCAGCGGGGCAATCTACAGATGGCCCTGTCCACCGCGCGCGGCGTCGATGTGCACGAAATTACGCCGGCGATGATGAGCGAATTCAAAGTGGCGGTGAGCCGCATTCTCACGCCGCATGCCAGCGCCATTCTGCTGGACCCGGAGTTCGGCCTGGAAGCCGGTCGCGCCCGCGCCCCTAACGCCGGACTGCTGCTGGCCTACGAACTCTCCGGCTACGACACTACCCGTGCCGGCCGGCTGCCCGATCTGCTGCCACACGTTTCCGTGAAGCGCCTGGTGGATTGGGGCGCCGACGCGGTCAAAATCCTGATCTACTACTCCCCCTTCGACGACGCCTCCGTCAACGATGTCAAACACGCGTTCATGGAGCGTATCGGCGCCGAGTGCGAGACCTACGAGATTCCGTTCTTCCTCGAAATTGTGGGCTACGATCCGAAGGGCGGCGACGAGAAGGGCCTCGAGTATGCCCGCCACAAGCCGGAGATCGTCAAGCGGAGCATGGAGGTGTTCTCGCGTCCGGAGTTCCGCGTCGACGTCCTGAAAGTGGAAGTGCCCATCAATGTGGAATTCGTGGAGGGTTCCGCGGTTTACCGGGGGCAGAAGGCCTACACGCGGGAGGAAGCCCGCAAGCACTTCCGCGAGGCCGCGGCGATGGCCGCCAAACCCTTCATTTATCTCTCCGCCGGCGTGAGCAATCCCCAGTTCATCGAATCGCTGGCCATTGCCGGCGAGAGCGGTGCGGACTACTCCGGCGTACTCTGCGGCCGCGCCACATGGAAGGAAGGCATTCCGGTGTACGCCAAGCAGGGGCTCAAAGCGCTGGAAGAATGGCTGCAGCGCGACGGCGTGCGCAACATTAACGCGGTCAACGCCGCCATACAGTCCGCCCGCCCCTGGTACGCGAAGCTGGGAATTTCGGTGGCGGACTGACTACCCCTTGGGCAGGACCTGGGGCGCCAGGCCGATCATGGCCACGCCGCAAATGAACAGCACCAGCATCAGGGCTCCCAGCACTTTCACGCGCACGTCGCTGTCCTTGAATTCGCGGAACACCACGATGCCCCACAGCGCCGCCAAAACCGGTGATACCTGGGACAGCATAAAGCGTGGTAGCGCTTCACCCTGAATTGCCTCGGGAACGCTGGCACACACCCACGCCAACAAGATGCCCGTGTACCAGATGAATCCCGATCCGAGACCCACCAGGTGCTGCTTCCGATCGCCCTTGAGGTACGCGCCGAATTCCACCGGTTCCCCTTCCACCGGCAGATTCATGAAGAAGATGTCGAAGACGAAGCTGGAGAAAAACACCGCAAACGCGAAGATAAAGCCGGCCGCGTAGGGCCCTAAACCCAGTTCGCCCTGCCGCGCGGTCTCCACCAGAGGGATGAAGCTGCCGAGGAGAAGCCCGGCCACCAGGGCCAGGACGATCCCCTTCATCGGACTCGGACGCCGCGTGCTCTTGGCCTGCCCGGCACGCGCCAGCGCCTCATGCTTCGCCACCCCCATGATCCGGTAGGACACCGCGTTGACAATAATCGATATCAGAATCAACAGGCAGCCCAGCCCGAGCAGCAGCGAATTGCCCGCCGGCCGGCTCGCAATTCCCAGACCGGTTCCGAACAGCAGCGCCATTCCCATTCCCATCGGAAACGCCACCGCCAGGCCGCAAACCGACACTGCGGCCATTAGCAGCATGTTTCCGAAGTTGAAGATCAGGCCGGCCAGAAAGACCCACACCCACTGGCGTTTCCCGGCGTGCTGCAGATCGTCGATAAAATTGAACCCGTAGTCGTATCCGGTGTTGCCCAGCGTGAACGCGAAAATCACGGCAGCCAACAGCAGCCCAATGGCGAAATCGAGGTAAAACAGCTCGAAGCGCCACTTCCCGGCGAACTTGAAAGCGCTCGCCCATGATCCCAGGCATAGCAAGCTCAGGACCATCAAAAACAAGACCGCTTGATAACTTTGTGGCAGGATCATGAATCAGTTCCGGAAGTGTGAGAGTACAACGTCCGGGGAGTGCGGGTCAACCCGTCCACGCGACGCGGTACTTACCGTACTAAGGAGCGGGCGCCAAATAGGTGCGCCCGCCTGAGGCAGGCAGCACCTGGAGTGCCTTCGGCTGCTTCTCGCAATCGGGCAACGCGGTGGCGGAATAATAATTCAGCCCGTACTCCCAATCGCGTTTGACATTCCCAAGACATACCTCGCCCCCCCGCCCGCCGATCTCCCGCCACAAACCGCGGGCGGAGACACTGCGGTCCAATTCCGGCGTGGCGACGGTCTTCAAGTGGGCGATCCCCACCGCTGCCCCCGCGGCCACCGCCAGCACGGCCGCCACCCTCTTTCCGCGCGCTTCCAGCAACCACGCCAGCAGCGCCACCGCGGCCGCGGCCAACCACATGGCCTGGAACTCCGGACGCGGGGCGCGCGAGAGCCCGTTCAGGACCGCGGCCGGCAGCACCTGGGCCGTAATCGGAAAGGCCACCAACAGCGCGGCGCAGGCGGCCAGCCATACCCGGGCGTCCACCACTTCGTCCAGCGCCAGCGCCATCAACGCCGCCGCCGCCGGCAGCAGCGGCAAAATATACCCCGGCAGCTTATTAACAGAGATGGAAAAGAGCACCAGCACCACCACCACCCAGACGCCGAGGAACACGCGCTGCCGGTCCCGATAGACCCGCCGCCTGGCCATCAGCCCCAGCAAGGGTGTCCAGGGCAGCAGCCCCGCCAGCAGAACCGGCAGGTAAAACCACATTGGCCGTTCATGCATCAGCGCGCCCGAGGTGACCCGCGAAAAGTGGTGGACTACGAAGAACTCGTGGATAAACGCCCACCCGTTGCGCCAGTAGCACAGCCCGTACCACGGCAGCGCCACCAGGACGAACGGCAGCACCACACGCCAACGCAGCCAATCCCGCACGTGACGCCCGAGCAGCAGCGGCGCCGCCAGCGCCAATGGCACCAGCCCTTTGGCCAGCACCGCCAACCCGAACATCGCCGCCGCCGCCGGCAGTTGCCTGGTGTCGCGCCGCGCCACCCACGGCATGGCCAGCAGCATCGCCGCGGAGTAGGTGGCCGCTAGCGGCATGTCGGTGACCCCGTTCTGGCTATACGCCACCCACATGCCGCTGCTGCCCAGAATCAGCGTGGCCAGCCACGCCACCCGGCAGCCGAACTCGCAACACAGCATCCGCCAATAGAAAGCCAGGAACGCCACGGCCAGCAGCGCGACCGGCAGCCGCGGCGCCAGCTCCGTATTCAGCCCGAGCCGAAACCCCAGGCCGCTCATCCAATACAGCAGCGCCGGCTTCTCGAACCAGGGCGCGCCCCACAACCGCGGCGTAATCCAATCGCCACTGCGCGCCATCTCACGCGAGATCGACGCATACCGCGGCTCGTCCGGCCCGAGCAAGCCCGTCGCGCTCAGATCGTAGAAGTAGACCAGGTATGCCAGCGGGAGGACCACCCAAAGCCAGCGCGGGATTTTCCGGGGCACCCTCTCAGTATGCGGCACGTGGCGCGGCCAGGCTACTGCAACCGGTCGGCAGCGATTGCCTGACCGCTACTTGGCCGGCGCCGCCGCGGGCTCAGCTTCCGTGGCCGGCTCGGCGGATTTCCAATAGTCCGCCTTCGCCTCCGCCGCCGGCCTCCGCGCGCTCCCCAGGACGTTCCCTTCCAGCACGATGCTCTTCAACTCGCCGATGCCCGTGGAGAGAAACGTGCCCGTCCCCTGGACCGCGCGGCTGGCGCGCACGATCGCCCCGGGACTCCGGTCGAGCCGCACCACCGGAGCGTCCGCCACCGGCGTGCGCGTCGCGATGTGGTCGAGTTCGAGCTCGCGCGACTCCCGTACCAGAAAGGCCGGTCCGCTTTCCGCGTTGATCTGCACGTTGTGCAACTCCATCCCCGCCGTGTGCTGCGCCTTCATGCCCGCCTTGCCCGAGGCCACCACGTTTGAGATGCGCAGCCCGGAGATCGGCATCTCGGGCAGCCCTTCGATATTGATGGCCACGCGCGCGCGCCGGATGGACATGTTGCCGATCGCGATGTCGCGGAACACCGGTGTCCCCTTCGACACCGCTTCCGGGGCCTCGCGCCGCACCTCGCCCTCCATCAGGTAGTAACTGGTGATGTTGATCGCCTGTCCGACATCGTCCATCACCCAATTGTCGAAACGCACGTTCTCGATGCCGCCGCCGCGCCCCCGCCGGCTCTTCATCCGCACGCCCATCTGCGTTCCCGAGCACGTCATGTTGCTGGCCACCAGGTTGCGAATCCAGCCCGAGGTCTCGCTGCCGATCGTCACCGCGCCATGCGCGCGATGCACCGTGCAGCCGGTGATCGTAATGTTCTCGCTCGGCCGGTTCACCCGCAATCCGTCGCCGTCCTTCCCGGCTTTGATCACGATGCCGTCGTCGCCCGTGTCGATGTAGCAGTTGGAAATGCGCACGTTGCGGCTGGAGTCCACCGCGATGCCGTCGGTGTGCACGCCGGGGTAGGTCTCGATGGTGACGTCGCGCACCACCACGTTATCCGTGTACAGCAGGTGGATGGTCCACATCGGCGAGCCGGTAAAGCGCACGCCTTCAATCAGCACATTCTTGCTGTCCATGGTGCGCACGAACGACGGCCGCAGTTCCGGCGCGGCTGCCAGATAGGCCTCGCGCGGCGCAGGCGTTTGGATTTCGAGCAGTTCCAAAAGGCGCTGCCAGTTCGGCCCATTCGCGCTGCCCGGGTCGCCGCCCGACGCTCTCTGCCGCGGCATCAGCTTCATCCACTCCGCGTTATCGCTGGCCAGCACACCGCGGCCGGTGATGGCGACATTCTCCAGATACCTGCCGCCGATCAGCGGGACCGGCGTGAGCGCTTCGATGCTCTGCTGCCGCCCTGGGGTGAAGGGCAGCCGCGCGGCGGGAAAGCGTACCGTGGCGCCGGCATCGACGTGCAGTGTCAGGTTGCTCACCAGCTCGATGGGCCCGCTGACGTAATTGCCTGCCGGGATGACCACCGTCCCGCCGCCCGCCGCTTTGGCCGCCTGAATGGCGCTACGGATGGCCTCCGTGGCGGGCGCCGAAGCGTCGTTGCGCGCGCCGTAGTCGAGGATATTGAAGAACGCTCCGGCGCCCCACGCGGGAGCCGCCAGCAGGACGAGTAAAGCGAATCGATGCATTGGGAAACCTGGTATTAATGATAAACAGTTGTGAACGCGACGGAGCGCGACACTACGCACTCGTCGATTAGAAGCCGCATCAGGCGCCGGCCAGCAAGAGTTGCTTGGCTTCTTCCAGCGCTTCCAATGTCACAGCGCGGGAAACGGTAGGAAAGCCTTCCAGAAAGTCCTCGAGCGTGTCGCCGCCCTCCAGGTAGTCGAACAGCGTCTGCACCGGCACGCGCGTCCCTCGAAACACGGGGACTCCGTGCATCGTCTCGGGATCTCTGGTGATCGCTTGCGTCACGCCTTCATTGTCGCTCAAACCGGCGCATCGCCGCTTCCCCGCCCGTTATAATTGATAAAACGATGCGCATTCCCCGATGCCTTCCTCTCATCGCTCTCTGCCTTCTGCCGCTCTCGCGCGCCGACGTGCGCGCCTGCCTCTGCGACGTCGCCATCCCCGAAACCCTCGCAGCCCGCGAGTGCGGACTCTGCAAGGAAGCCGAAAAGCAGCCCGCCGATATCCCGTTCTTCTTCCTGCGCGACACCAACCCCAACAAGCCTCACCGCTGGCTCGCCCTGCCGCGCTTTCACGGCAATCGTCCGCAACAGTTCACCGAGATGACGCCCCAACAGCGCACCGCCTACTGGAGCGCCGCCATCGCCAAGGCCCGCGAGGCGTGGCCCCTCGACCCCTGGGGCATCGCCCTCAACTCCACCGAGAGGCGCTCGCAGTGCCACATCCACCTCCACATCGGAAAACTGCTGCCCAACGTGGTGGACGCGAACTTCCTCGTCGTCGATAAGCCCGGCGATATCCCTGTCCCGCGCGATGGCGATGGCGTCTGGATCCATCCCGTCGGCGGACGCCTGCACGTCCATGCCGATGTTCCTAGCGGCGAATTGAATCTGGAAAGATAAGGACCCCATGCTCGTCGAAATCACCAAAGTCCCCAACGCCGCGAACTCCGCCATCCACCTCCACCCTACCGACAACGTCGCCATCGCGCGCGTGCCCCTTCCCGCCGGCACCGAACTTAGCGTCGATGGCCTCCCCGTCGTGACTCGCGACGCCATCCCCGCCGGACACAAAGTCGCGCTCTGGGACATCGCCGCCGGCGAAACCGTGGAGCGCTACGGCCAGGTGATCGGCCGCGCCCGCGTCCCCATCGATGCCGGACGCCACGTCCACACCCACAACCTCGCCTTCGAGGAACTGGTGCTCGACTACGAGTTCCCCACCACCGAAACTCCGATCCCCGGTCCGCGCGCCGATGCCCCCACCTTTCTCGGCTACCTGCGCGAGGATGGCCGCGTCGGCACCCGCAACTACATCGCCGTCGTCGCCGCCAGCAATTGCTCGTCGCACGCGGCGGACCTCATCGCGCGCAGCTACGAGGGCGTGGAGTTGCCGCCCAATGTCGATGGCGTCGTCGCCTTCCCGCACGGCGATGGTTGCGGGCACATCTTCGGCCCCGATATGGATCAATTGCGGCGCACCCTCGGCGGCGTTCTGGTGCACCCGAATGTCTCCGCCGCCCTCATCGTCGGCCTCGGTTGCGAGGGCAACCAGATCGATCACTACCTGGGTCCCAACAGC
>JADGNS010001119.1 GCA_017883355.1 Candidatus Solibacter sp. | reverse complement strand
GCCACCGCGCAGGTTTTGGCCGAGAAGATCCGCAGCAGGCGTGCCCGCGTCGGCGTCGTCGGGCTGGGATACGTCGGGCTCCCCCTGGCGGTGGAGTTCGCCGCGGCCGGCTTCACGGTCACGGGTATCGATATCAGCGAAGAGAAGGTGCGCCGGGTCAACGCGGGCGATTCCTATGTTGGGGATATTCCCAGCGCCACCCTGGCGCCGCTGGTGGCATCGGGCAGATTGCGCGCGACTACGGATTTCTCGGCGGTCCTCGAGCTCGACACCATCAATATCTGCGTGCCCACACCGCTGCGCAAAACCAAGGACCCGGACATGAGTTTCATCGTGTCCTCCTGCGCCGAGGTCGTGCGCTTCTTCCATGCCGGCATGCTGGTGATTCTGGAATCCACTACGTATCCGGGGACCACCGATGAACTGGTGTTGCCCATGCTGGCCAAGAGCGGGCTCGAAGTGGGGCGCGATTTCTACCTCTGCTTCTCACCGGAGCGCGTGGACCCGGGCAACCCCAAGTACCAGACCGCCAACATCCCCAAGGTGGTGGGCGGCTGCACCGCGGCCTGCACGGAAATGGGACGTCTGTTCTATTCGCAGGCGCTCGAAAAGGTGGTGCCGGTGAGTTCCACCCAGGTGGCGGAGATGGTCAAGCTGCTGGAGAACACTTTCCGGATGATCAACATCGGGTTGGTCAACGAGCTCGCCCTGATGTGCGACCGGATGCGCATCGATGTTTGGGAAGTGATCGACGCCGCGGCCACCAAGCCCTTCGGATTTATGCCGTTTTATCCGGGTCCGGGGCTGGGCGGGCACTGCATCCCGATCGATCCGTTTTACCTGTCGTGGAAGACCAAACAGGCCGGCATTGAGGCGCGCTTCATCGAACTGGCGGGCTACATCAACGGGCAAATGCCGCATTTTGTCGCCGATAAGATACAGAACGCGCTCAACGACGCCTCCAAGCCGGTGAAGGGCTCGAAGATTCACGTCATGGGCGTGGCCTACAAGCGCGATATCGACGACATGCGCGAATCTCCGGCGCTCGACGTCATGATGCTGCTGCAGCGCCGCGGCGGTGTCCTTACCTATAGCGACCCGTACGTCGCGCGGCTTCACCTGGAGGAGGTGGACCTGGAGTCGCTGCCGGAATCCGCCGCGGCCGATGCCGATTGCGTGGTGATCGTCACCGACCATGGCGCCTTCGACTATCCGGGGCTGGTGGAGCGCTCCCGATTGATCGTGGACACGCGCAATGCGCTCAAGGGTGTGAACTCAACTAAGATCGTGCGTTTGTAACATTTTGTGGGTTTCCACCGTAGCTCGAAAGATACACCTGTCTCCCGGTTGACAACGGTCCGCAAAACCCGCAATCTGTAGATGAAGGATCAGCGAGGTGGTTATGAAACCGGTCTGGAAAGCAACTCTCTCCGTGGCAGTCCTCGCGCTCGGTGCGCTTCCCGCACTGGCGCAACCCGTGATTTCCGCCAAGAGCGGCGTGGTCTCCTACGTCATCGGTACGGTGAAGGTGGGCGACGAGGTAGTGAAGCCGTCGGAAACCAAATTGACCGAGGTTAAGGAGAACGCAGTCCTGCGCACAGAAGAAGGTCGGGCGGAAGTGCTGCTGACCTTGGGCACCATCCTGCGCACTGGCGATAACTCCAGCTTCAAAATGCTGACCAACCGCCTGATCGACACGCGGGTGGAATTGCTCACCGGCACGCACATCGTCGAGGTGGCGGAGATCCAGAAGGACAATAACCTGACCCTGGTGGCCAAGGATGCGACGGTGGTGATCACCAAGCGCGGGCTGTATCGCTTCGATGTCGACCAGTCCAAAATCAAGGTGTTCGAAGGTGTATTGGGAGTGACCGTGAACGGCCAGAGCAGTCTGGTGGGCGCGGGCAAGATGATGGATACGGCTACGGCGAGCGTGGAGAAGTTTGACAAGGAAGCCACCGATGCCCTGGACCACTGGGCCAGGCACCGTGCCGAACTGATCGCCATGGCGAACGCCTCTTCCGCCAAGCAGGTACACGATTACGGCTGCGCCCCCAACAGCAACTTCGCGGCGATTAACAACGGTGTCGGCGTCAACAGCCCCTGCTACAACCCCTGCAATAGCTGGCGCTACAACCCCTGGTACGGTTTGATCACTTATATCCCGTGCGGAGCCAACATCTATAGCCCCTACGGCTACCGTTACTGGAGCCCGTACAATGTGATGCGGGCTTACTACACGCCTCCGGCGCCGATCTACAACGGCGGTGGCGGCTACGGCACCAACACCGGCAGCTATGCCGGGATGTCGCAGACCTCAGCCGGGTACTCTGGGGCGATGTCGACCTCCTCCAGTTCCGTCTCCTCCTCGACGGCGGCGGTCTCATCGGGCACGAGCACGTCTTCGTCAGCGGGCAGCGCCTCCAGCGGACACGGCTCGGCCGGCGGCGGCCACAAGTAACTGGCGATTGAGTCGCGTCAACAGAAAACGGCCTGTCCCCCGACCGGGGGACGGGCCGTGGTTGTTTTAGGGGTAGCTATTTCTCCCAGGCGTCGGT
>JADGNS010001118.1 GCA_017883355.1 Candidatus Solibacter sp. | reverse complement strand
TCGATATCGGCACCACCACACTGCGGCTGCTCTTGATCCGCCTGTCCGATGGCGCGATCGTAGGCGAAGCCGGAGCGTACAATCCGCAGATCCCTAAAGGCGCCGACGTCATCTCGCGCATCGTGGCGGCGGAGAAGGGCGGTCTGAACGAATTGGCGTCCGCGATTCGTGGGGTCGTAGTTACGATGATCGCCGAAGCGACGGCGGGTGGTCTAGACGCGGGGCACATTCGCGGCTACGTGGTGGCGGGCAATGTCACTATGATCCACCTGCTGCTGGGCGAGGATCCCTCCGGGATTCGTCGCGTGCCCTCGGAGCCGCGCGCCCTGGCCTTCTCCCCCGTGCCCGCTGTGGACCTGGGATGGCCCGGCCGCGCCGGCGCGCCCGTGTACACCGTCCCGGGCGCCGGCGGGTGGGTGGGCGGCGATATCCTGGCCGGGGCCGTGCGCGCCGGGTTCTCGCGCGCGGCGGAGACGGCTCTGTATGTGGATCTGGGGACGAACGGCGAGATCGTCTTCGGCAACGAGGATTTCGCGCTGGCGTGCGCATGCAGCGCGGGCCCCGCATTTGAAGGCGGCGGCATCCGCTGCGGCATGCGCGCGGACCGGGGCGCGGTGGACGGCGCCGCCATCGACGCGGAAAACGGCGCGGTGGAGCTTTCCGTGATTGGCGGTGGACGCGTCCGCGGGCTGTGCGGGTCGGGGTTGATCGCTCTCGCCGACGCCTTGTTCCGCGCCGGCTGGATCGACCGCGGCGGCAGGCTGACCGCGCGCGTACCCGGCGAACGCCGTGTGGAAGGCAAGTGGGGCAACGCCATGGCGCTCTCCACCGACCCGCGCGTGGCCCTCTGGGAACGCGACCTGGCGAGCCTGATTCGCGCCAAGGCGGCGGTCTTCGCCGGCATCCGCTCGCTGGTGAATTCGCTCGGCCCCGGCGGCCCCGGCATCGAGCGGGCGTATGTCTCGGGCAATTTCGGACGGTATCTCAACCTGCCGGCCGCGGTGGGCATCGGGCTGCTGCCGGACATCCCGCTGGGACGCTACGGCTACATCGGCAACGGCGCGCTCGAAGGCGCCGCGCTGAGCCTGCTTTCACGCGAGTTCTTCGCCGAGATCGCCGGCTATCTCACGCGCGTCACCTACGTGGATCTCTCCGACCTCCCCGGCTATATGGACGAGTTCGTGGGCGCCTCGTTCCTTCCCCACACCAGTCCCGATTTGCTGCGCCTGGGATGAGCGCCGCGCCAGCGCGGACCGCGCCTCCCCGAAGCCGCGTCAGTTGAAGAACAGCCTCTGCGCGTTGCCGCCCCGTATGCTCGCCCGCGCGGCAACCGGCGCGAATGCCAGCAACTCCTCGAAGCGCTCCGCCTGCTTCCGGTAGTCCGCCAGCGTGTTGCCCAGCGTGCCCCAGATCATGCGCTCCGCGCCGAAGGTTTCGTAGAGCCGCCTGGTCAGCCGGCTGAGGTCGCCCTTGTATTCTCCCCAATTGGAATACTTCAGGATGACGCGCGGCAGTTCGGCCAGCTTCAGAACTTCCTCGTATTCCTTCTCCGTACCTTGTCCGGGCCGGCCCATGTGATCGAGGATCACGGCGGTTTCCGGGAATCTCGCCGCCAGCGCGCGGATGTTGGCCGCCTGCCCCGGTATGAAGTGCATCTGCACGGCCATCCCCATCGCGGCCACGGCCTGCCAGCAGGCCAGCATGCGGGCGTCTTTCATATCGCGGTTGCGAATGGGCCCGCCGCTTTCGGGCGTCATCGACATTTCGTGAATGCGCAGGGCGACAATGCGCTTCGGCCAGCGCTCCGCCAGGGCGCGCATCCGGCGGGGCGTATCCTCGCGCAGCGGATCGAACAGGCACGTTCCTTTGAAATACCCCGGCCTCGGCTCATGGGCGAAGCAGTATTCCAGATAGCGGTGGTCGTCCTGGTAAGGCTCCGGATGAACGATCATCGAGTGCTCTAGACCGGCGGCCTCAACCAGCTTGAGATGATCCTCCAGCGTATAGGCGGCCGGCTTGTAGGGCGCGTCCGGCGCATACGGGACGCGCGCGGGATCGAAGAGGTGAACGTGGGTCTCGATCGTCCCTGGCGCCGCGGCGGCGAGCAGGGCGCCGGCCGACGCAGTCAAGCCCAGCAGCGCCTCACGGCGGGTGAAAGTGTTTCCCATGGGTGTTGTTATAGCAGATGGCCCGAGCCGCCGTTGTGGCGGGACCGGCTGAAAGTACTATTCTTACGACAGGGCTTGGAAGGGCCTCAGCCGTCATGACACGAATCCATTTGGCCTGCGCCGGCGTGATGTCCGCCGCCCTGGCGCTCACGTTGTGCGTCGAGGCGCAAGACAATCCTTTGCCAAATCCGGTGTTCCCGTTTGGCGCGGTGTATTTTCGCAAATCGAACCCGCCCCAACAGGATTGGGAAGGCGACCACAAGACCGCGTCTCAGATGGGCGTCAACATTTTCCGCCACTGGTTCATGTGGGCATCGATCGAGAATTCGCCGGGCCGCTACGACTGGCGCGACTATGACCGGATGGTGGAACTTGAAGGCCAGAACCACATC
>JADGNS010001117.1 GCA_017883355.1 Candidatus Solibacter sp. | reverse complement strand
CTCGGCATGCTGCTGGGCCTGACGGTCTACATTTTCTCCATCATTCTGGCGGTCTTCCTGATCGGCCTCGCCCTAGGCAGCGGGCTCGGCTCCATGCTGCTGCGCTCCGTGCGCCCGCGCCTCGCCCTCGCCTGGTCGCAAGTGCTGCTCACGCTGGGGATCGCGTGGACCGCGTGGATCATTTCCACGTCGCTGCCCTACTGGCCCATCAACCCGCTGCTCACGCTGAGCCCCTGGCACACGTTCCAACTCGATATGGTGCGCTGTCTGTGGGCCATCCTGCCGCCCACTATCCTGTGGGGCGCGAGCTTTCCGCTGGCCGTCGCCGGGCTCGCTCGCCCCGGCGAAGACCCCGGGCAGACCGTGGGCAGCGTCTACGCCGCCAACACCCTGGGCGCGATTTGCGGAGCGCTCATCGTCTCTCTCGGCCTGATCCCCTGGATTGGCACGCAGAACTCGCAGCGCGTCCTGATCTGGGCCGCGCTCGCCGGCGGCGTGCTGATCCTGGTCCCGTTCGTGCGCGCGCAACGTTCCACGGGCGTGTCGGCGGCGCTGGCCGCGGCCGTGATGCTCGCCGCCTGGCTCTCCACCAGCCTCGCGCCGGTTCCCGGCGAACTGATCGCTTATGGAAGGCGCATGGCGATGAACGCGGGCAAGAGCGAAGTGCTGTACACCATCGAAGGCCGCAATTCCTCGGTGGCCATCACGCGCTGGAACGATGGCGCCATCGAGATCGACGTGAACGGGCACGTGGAGGCCACCACCGAGCCCTACGATATGAAGCTGCAGCGCATGGTGGGCCACCTGCCCGGCATCCTGCACCCCACGGCGAAATCCGTCCTCGGCATCGGCTTCGGCGCCGGCGTCAGCGCCGGCACCTTCACCCGGTATCCCGGCATCGAGCACATCACCATCTGCGAAATCGAGCCCGTGATCCCGCCTACGTCCACCAAGTACTTCGGCAAGTACAACTACGAGGTCTACCTGAATCCCAAGACCCACGTGGTGTTCGACGATGCACGCCACTACCTGCTGACCACCACCGATAAGTACGACATCATCGCCAGCGATCCGCTCGACGTCTTCGCCAAAGGCACCGCCGCGATCTACTCGCTGGAATACTTCGAATCCGTCAAGAGCCACCTCAACCCGGGCGGCCTGTTCACGCTGTACGTTCCGTTGTACGAGAGCGATGTGCGCACGGTGAAGAGCGAGCTGGCCACCTTCTTTGCGGCCTTCCCGCACTCCACCATCTGGGCCAACACGGTCAACGGCGCGGGCTATGACATGGTGTTCATGGGCCACCTGGAAGCGCCCACGATCAACCTCGACGAGATTCAGCAGCGGCTCAGCCGCCCCGATTACGCGCCGGTGGCGCAGTCGCTGTACGAAATCGGCGTCACCTCGATTGTCGATCTGCTGTCCAATTACGCGGGCCAGAATGCCGATCTCGGCGCGTGGAGCGCCGGCGCCGATATCAATCGCGATATCGACCTCCGTTTGCAGTACCTGGGCGGCTGGGGCATCAATTCCACCATGGAAGACACCATCTACCGGCAGTTGCTGAAGTTCCGCCGGATGCCGCACGGATTGTTCCTCGGCTCTCCGGAAAGAGTGGGCGCGCTACTGCAAGCCATCGCCGCCACGGGGAACTGAACGCGCGCTCCTCAGCGCAAACTACGCTACCGGCGGGTACACCGCGTCCTCAACCCCAATCGAGAGCCGCTTTCCGAGAACCGCAAAAGCCGCCTCCATCTGGTCGAGGCGCGAATGGTTATCGAGATCGGACAAACGGTCGACGGTAGTCTTCGGGATGCCAAGACGGCGCGGCAACCTCTTCCTTCACTAGCCGCAGCGAACAATTTGACTTTACGTTCATTATTCTGTACTTTAATTGAAGTAATGGCTATTAATATGGACAGTAAATATGCGCCACGGTAGATCCTTCGCAGCCATCCCGGTACCTGTAGCACGTGCGCTCCGAAAGCTCGGGCACGACATTCGCGATGCGCGACGGCGGCGGCGTATTCCCGTAACGATCCTGGCGGAACGAGCATCCATCAGCCGGACGACCCTGCACAAGGCGGAGAAGGGTGACCCCGGCGTCTCGCTCGGCGCCTACGCCACGGTTCTGTTCGCCCTGGGAATGGGCGATCGGCTCGCCGGCGTGGCTGACCCCAGGCACGATGCGCTTGGACTTGCGCTGGAAGAGGAGAACCTGCCTGAACGCATTCGGCTCCCTCGCCTGCGGAAGGCAGGTAGGCCAAACACCAAGGGTACAGAGTAATGGAGAAGGAAGTTCTCGTGTACGTGGATCTGCAAAGCGCGCCCCACCTGGTGGGACGCCTGTGGGCTCGCACGCGCAAGGACCGGGAAAGCGCCACTTTTGAATACGACAAGAACTGGCTCGCTCACCCCGAACGATTCTCTCTCGAACCGGCCCTTAAGCTAGGGCCAGGTCCATTTCACGCGCCTTCCGCCAAACCGCTCTTCGGCGCCATCGGCGACTCCGCCCCCGATCGGTGGGGACGCGTATTGATGCGACGCGCCGAGCGCCGGCGCGCC
>JADGNS010001116.1 GCA_017883355.1 Candidatus Solibacter sp. | reverse complement strand
CGCCGCGCAGCTCAGCGACGGCGGCGAGATAGTCGCTCCACAGATCGTCGATGGTGGCGAGAGCGACGGCGCGGGCCAGCGGGTCAAGCGGATCATCCGGGTCGATCGCGGCGGTGAGCGCACGCTGCCGGCGTTCCTGGATGCGCTGGCGCTGGCCTTCGATCACGGCCTCATACTTAGACAGGAAGCGGCGGATCTCCAGGTTCTGGCCTTCCACCAGGCGCTGTATGCTTTCGGCATCGTGTTGGAAGCGAGCGTCACCGATGCCGTATTTCACCAGGAGGTCGTCCTCCCGGGAGATAAAGAAGCGCGAGCGGCCGGGGTCGCCCTGACGGCCGGCGCGGCCGCGTAGTTGGTGATCGATGCGGCGGCTCTCATGGCGATTCATACCGATCACGTAGAGACCGCCCAACCCGGCCACGCCCTCGCCGAGTTGGATATCGACGCCGCGCCCGGCCATATTGGTGGAAATGGTGACCGCGCCGCGCTGGCCTGCCCGGGCGACGATCAGGGCCTCCTGCTCTTCATTGCGCGCGTTGAGCACGAAGTGAGGAATGCCGGCGAGCACGCGGCTCAGGCGCTCCGACTCCTCGACGCTCGCCGTCCCAACGAGGATAGGCTGGCCGGTGGCATGCACGGTGCGGATCTCGGCGGCGACGGACTGCTCCTTGGCGGATTTCGACGGAAAGACCACATCGGGTTCATCGACGCGGACCATCGGGCGGTTGGTGGGGATCACTTCGACGTCCAGGCCGTAGAACGTGCGGAACTCATCGGCTTGGGTGGCGGCGGTGCCGGTCATGCCGCAGACCTGGCGGTAGAGCGCCACCAGGTTCTGTAGCGTGAGCGAGCCGAGCACGTGGCCCTGGCGGCGAAACGGGACGCCTTCCTTGGCCTCGATGGCGGTGTGCAGGCCGGCGGGCCAGCGGCGGTCCTGGGCGATGCGGCCCTTGAATTGATCGACGCTCTCGATGGCATCCTGTTTGACCACGTAGTCCACGTCGCGGCGCAAGAGGAAGTGCGCGTGGATGGCGTTGTGAAGGGCGGTGTAGAGGGCCAGATTCTGTTCCGCGAAGAGATTGCCGCTGTGCAGGGCGAGTTCGGCGGCGCGGATGCCTTCGTCGGCGAGAGAGATGTTGCGGCCGTATTCGTCGAGGGTGAAGTGGAGACCCTGCTGGAAGCGGCGCGCCACGGGGTCGGCGAGGCGGGCCAGCAACTCTTCATCGGCCTCTCCGCCGGCCAGCACGAGCGGAATGCGGGCTTCGTCGATCAGGATGGAATCGGCCTCGTCAATCACGGCGGAGTGGAAGGCGCGATGGACCTGGTCTTCGGCGCGCAGGGCCACCTGGTCGCGCAGCGCGTCGAAGCCGATCTCATTGGCGGTGGCGTAGGTGATGTCGCAGGCGTACGCGGCACGGCGGGCATCGGGCGTCATGGTCTGCTGGACGCAGCCCACGGTGAGGCCGAGGAATTCATAGATACCGCCCATCCAGCGGGCGTCGCGGCGCGCCAGATAGTCGTTGACGGTCATGACGTGGACGCCGCGGCCGCCGCGCGCCAGCCAGGCGACGGCGGGGGTACAGGCGAGGGTCTTGCCTTCACCGGTTTGCATCTCGATGATGCGGCCGCGGGTGAGGCCGAGCGCTCCCTGAAGCTGCACGTCGAACATCTCCAACTGGAGCACGCGCGATGCGGCGACGGTGACGATGGCGATGGCATCCAGCACATCGGTGGATTGGCGGAACGCGGCGCGGAGCCCGTGGTCATCGAGTGCGCGGAATTCGCGTTCCCGCTGCCGGATATTTGGAATCTCACGGGTGGCGGTGGGCGGGGAGAACAGGGATCGAAAGATTCCACGCATGTCCATCTATCAAGTTACGACGGCGGAGCGCGGGGATGCTTAGTTGGCGGGCGCCAAGAACGGCAAAGATGACGTCCGAGCTTCGCTCGGATGGCAAGCTAAAGCATGCCCCACCGTTGCACAAGGCGACCCAGAGGGTACCCCCTTATGCCACCTTCAGCCGCCGGGAGAGGACGGCGATGGCGTCCATCATGGCGCGGCGCGCCTCGGCGAAGGCGTGGGCTTCGGGCGTGGGGGTCTTCAGATAATCCAGCAGGATGGCTTCCGCCGCTACGAACTCCGCGGCCGCATGGGGCACATCCGCGGCGATCTCGAGCGGAATCGTCGCCACTCCGTTGGCGTCGGCGTGCAAGAGGTCGCCCGCGTGGATCGTCAAGCCGCCGACGCGCACCGGACGGTGCAGATCCACGATATGGCTGTAGCCGTGCGAGCAGATCACTCCATTGCTGAATGCGGGAAACCCGATGCGCCGCACCTGATCCAGATCGCGCGCCCCTCCCGAGGTGACCAGTCCCGCGGCGCCAAAGGCCCGATAGGTAGTGCACATGATTTCGCCGAAAGTGGCCGCCACCGGCGGGTCGTCGAGATCCTGGAAGACCACCATCGGCGGCCCCGCCAGTTCGGCGAAACGCGTCACCTGCTGGTCCAGCGACCCGTAGACGTCGCCTTCCTGGCGCGGCAGGGCGCAACGCATGGTGGCCGTCGC
>JADGNS010001115.1 GCA_017883355.1 Candidatus Solibacter sp. | reverse complement strand
TCAACGATGTCGGCCTGCGCGCCGTGATTCGCGACGGCAAACGCGGCTTCCGTATGATCATCGGCGGGGGCCTGGGACCGCTGCCTGTCGAGGCCCAGTTGTTGGACGAGTTCATTCCCGAGGAGCAACTGCTCCATTGGTGCGAAGCCGTCATCCGCGTCTTCAATGAGTACGGCAATCGCAAGAACAAGAACACGGCGCGCATGAAGTTCGTGTTGCGCGGCCGCGGCCTGGAGTGGATGAAAGAGCAGATCGCCAAAGCGTACGGCGATATCGTGAAGAACGGCGGCATTGCGTGGCCGGAGATCGTGCCCGAGGGCTTCGGCGGCTACGAATCGAACCCGCTGCCGCTGGGCAATGGCGCCCTGCTTCCGGTGGTGGGCCGGCCGGCTTCCGGCGACGCGGCCTACGACGCCTGGCTCGCCAGCAACGTGAAAGAGCAGAAGCAGACCGGGTACGCCGCGGTCACGGTCACGGTGGATCAGGGCAACCTGACCGGCGACCAGTTGCGCGGTCTGGCGCGGCTCTCGGCAACCGCCGGCGATGGGCTGTTGCGCACCGCCATCAACCAGAACGTCTTGCTCGCGTTCGTCCCGCTGGCTCGATTGCCGCAGGTCCATGCCGCCTTGCGCGAACTCGGGCTGGGCGCGGGCGGGGCCGGAGAGATCGCCGACGTGATCACCTGCCCGGGAGCGTACACCTGCAATCTCGGCATCACCAAGACGATGAACCTGGGCGCGGCTTTGCAGGAGGCCGTGGCGCAGTACGACGACCCGCGCGTGCGGCGCCTCACCATCAAGGCCAGCGGCTGCCCCAATGCGTGCGGCCATCACTGGATCGCCGATTTCGGCTTCTACGGCAACGCCCGCAAGGTCGACGGCCGCGAGATTCCCTACTACCAGTTGCTGCTGGGCGGCGGTTATGACGATCAGGGCATCATGCGCTTCGGCCTGGCCGTGCAATCGATTCCGGCGCGCCTGGGACCGGAAGCGGTACAGCGCGTGATCGCCCACTTCCAGGCCAACCGGGTCGAGGGCGAGAGCTTCCGCGATTACGTGCTACGCCACAAGATCGAGACCTTCCGGGAACTCACCGCCGACCTGGCCAAGCCCGCCGAACTCTTCCCGGCGATTTACCAGGACTGGGGCGATAACGAAGCCTATTCCCTGAAACTGGGCCGCGGCGAATGCGCGGTGTGAGCGGTGGGACAGGTCCAAAACCACTGTCTACGGCAAAGAAAAGTGACCGACGTCTTCCGTGCGAGTAGTGCCTTTCGATTATTGCCTTGACGCAGTTTCCCGTATAACCTCGTCACAACAGAGGGAGGGAGTTCTGCAATATGAGAGGGCTGTTGCTGCTGGCACTGGCATTGGTTTCCGCACCATTCGGGCTGAAGGGACAGGACCCCAAGGGCGCGATCGAAGCCGAAATCGCGGATAAGACCGGCGGCGGAATCGCATTCGCGCGAGTCTCGGCAAGGAATCTCGACACGGGGTTGGCGATGGAGATCCTGACGCCCGCGAGCGGCCGAGCCTCATGAGCGATGACCGGAAACCAGAAGTCAAAATGGAGCCGATGTTCCTTCCCGGCGTGGAGAACAATCCGCAGCCGGGCCCTTACGCCGACGCCATAGGGATGCTGCGGGCGGCGGGTCCCGAGTACCCGCAGATCTGGCATCTGTTCGCGTTCCAGCCGCAGGCCACCGGCCACCTGGCGCGATTCACGCAGGAGATCATGCGCGAACCGGCGCCGTTAAGCCCTGGGCTGCGGGAGTTGATTGCCGCGTACACCTCCGCGCATAATCACTGCCCGTTTTGACTGAAGTCTCACGCCGCGGTCGCGGCGGTTCTTTTGGAAAGGGAGAGCACTACGCCGATCAACGGAGAAGAGTTCGTCGCGGGAGTGATTGGCGATCTGGAAACGTCCGCTCTCAGTGAAAAGGAGAAGGCGCTTTTCCGCTTCGTCGATCGGGTAAATCACCACTCACCCGAGATCGCGGCGGCGGACATGCAACCTCTGTACGCCGCGGGCTGGGACGACGCGGAGATTTACTATGCCATCACGGTGTGCGCACTGTTCAATTTCTACAATCGCTGGATCGACGCCAGCGGAGTGCACGCGCTCTCGGATGAGACGCACCGCCAGGGCGGGAAGCGGTCGGCCAACATAGGCTATGTCAGAAAGTAGCACCATCGATTCGCGCCAGGACGAAAGCTCCTTCGCCTATCCTGGATGGCGGGTCGCTTTCGCCTCCGGGACCGGCGTACTCGTTGGCTTCGCATCGCTGCTGGTTTACACGTTCGGGATTTTTCTGAAGCCGGTGACCGAGGAATTCGGCTGGTCCCGGCAGGCGGCATCGTTGGCCTTCGGCATCGCCGCCATGATGATCGCGGCATGTTCGCCGACCCTCGGCTACCTGCTGGACCGGGTGGGGGCGAGGCGCGTCATCCTGCCCTGCATCACGGTTTTTGGGTGCGCTTTCGCTTCCCTTGCCCTGCTGACGCCCCACCTTTGGCACCTCTACGCCGTCTTCGCGATTCTCGGGGCCGTGGGGAACGGGACCGCCC
>JADGNS010001114.1 GCA_017883355.1 Candidatus Solibacter sp. | reverse complement strand
GTCCCCACGACTTCAACCAGATCCTCCGTCACCCAATTGGGGCGCGTGGCCTGAAGCCGCTCCGCCGCCGCGCCGTGCTGCCACACGGCGAAGCGAATCGTCTTGAGTGGGTCAGCCTGCAACGCGGGTTGGGCCAGCAGACCAGCGAGGTACCCACCCAGAACGTCGCCACTGCCGCCTTGCGCCAGATGCGGATTGCCCGACGGATTCACATAAACCTCCCCGGAGCTTCGGCCAATGAGCGTTTGATGGCCTTTAAGCACCACCCAGGCATCGCCGAATCGCCGCGAGACATTGCGAAGGGCAATCAGGCGGTTGGCTTGCACTTGTTGCGGAGTCGTGCGCAACAGTCGCGCCGCTTCCCCGGGGTGCGGGGTCATCACGCGCAAGGCATTTCTAGGGACAGCGTCCGGCGGTAGCCAGTCCAGCGCGCTGGCATCCACCACGACCGGCATAGAGGAGTCCCGCCATAGGTGCCGTGTTTGCAGCTTCATCTGGTCGGGCATGTCAGCCGCCGCCAGCCCCGGACCTAGCAGGATCGCGTTATGGGAGCCGGGCAGATTGCCCTCCGGCAGCCATGCTGAAACCATAACCGCCTGCAGTTGCGGGGCGACGGAATGATAGACTGCGTCCAAGGTATGGAGGGTGATTAGGCCGGGTTGCGCCCGTTGCGCGCCGCGCGCCGCCAGCACTGCCGCGCCGTGATAACCCAGGCTCCCGGCCACAATCGCCAGATGGCCATAGCTCCCCTTGTGCGTCGCGGCCATGCGCGCAGGCGGATATCCGATGAAATCCTCCGGCAAAGTCCACTGCACCTCGCTTTGATGCGGGCAGGGCGCCAGACCCACCTCCGCGGCGACCTCGAGCCGCCCGACAAACGGCCACGCCGCTTCCCGCAGCAATCCGATCTTGGGCGCGCCCACCGTAAGCGTAACCGTGGCCGTGATCGCCGCCCCTTGCGGATCACCCGTGTCGCCGTTCAAACCGGACGGCACATCCACGGCCAGCACCGGCAGGCCCGCTGCATTAACGCGCTCGATTACGCTGACCCACTCCGGCCCGAGCGGCCGGCTCAGGCCGATGCCGAACAAGCCATCAACCGTCAGCGCCGGGCGCAACGCCAGAAATGCGTCCAGCTTCGACAAGTCGGCTGCTAATCCCGTCAGGTCCAGCACCTCAACCCGGCGGTCGGCCAGGTGTTCGCGGGCGCAGCGAGCGTCCTCCCCGTTGTGGCCTTTGCCGGCGAGGATCAGGATCAGGTCCCCGGCCTTTGTCAACTGGAGCGCGCGGTGGGCAACGCATCGCCCGGCGCGGCGAATGACCTCGGCTTCCGTTTGACCGGCGGCCCACGTGGCCTGTTCCCAGTCGCGCATCTGTGCAATGCTGATCACCGGTAGTGGCATGGCAGGGGAAGATACACGCTCGTGGCCGCAACGGAAGTGGAATCCCCTCCGCTGGCGGCGCGCCTAGAGCACCCCACTTTCGGCACATCTAATCGGTGGTTCGTGCAACCATCAGCTAATCGGTCGGCGGGGTGAGTGCCAAAGCCCTGTCTGCGGCGGAAACCTGCCTTGCTAATCCCAGGAACTGAGCCGCCATAGAAACATGCCCGTGGCACCGGAGCGCCACGCTAGTGGGTGCCTAGCTGAAAGGTGGCTGAGAGGTAGCTGAGAGATAGCTGAAAGGTCTGTACACCATCACTTTTCGGTCGTCCTGCCCTATCCCGTCCCGTCCCGAACGCCGACGAGCCGCTCCACCCTGCCTCCTTTCGGCGGAGCATTCCGAGGTGCCCGCGCCTCTATTATAGAGTCCCAGGCCGTCGCGGAGGTTACACAAATTCTGCGAAAAAATGGGTGGCAATATAACCTCAAACCTCATACAAAAGCGGCAATGAAACGCTGGGCGTTCGTTGTGTTGGGGTTGTATTTGCTCATCTTGGTGGTCCTCACCGTGCCGGTGCCCCTGCTGGCGTTCGCGCCAAAGGCCGACGTGAAGAACGTTGTCATGACGTTTATCGGCCTCTCGCTCGGGATCTCCGTGATGCTCTTCTCCTATGGTCCGGCAGTGTTCTTCCTGTATGTGGATCGTTGGCGTCGGCTGCATCCGGCGCCAGCGGGAGAAATGGAGCAATTGGCATGAAACGACTCTTATTCATTTGCGTGGCGATCGCGCAGGTGGCGGCGGTGTGCTGCGGGGCGGCCACGAGCACGGACATGTTCGACGCCATCCGCGCCGGTGATGCCGAAAAGGTAAAAGCGCTGCTGCAAGCAGACCCGAAGCTGGCCGAGGCACGGACCGAGGACACCAGCACGGCGCTCCATCTAGCCGCCCTGGAGGGGCAGGCGGAGATCGCGCGGTTGCTGCTGGCCAACCAGGCGCAAGTCAACGCGCGCGGGCTGCGTGAGGAAACGCCCCTCCACATGGCCATGTATAACGGGCACCGCGAGGTGGCCGAGTTGTTGCTGGCCAACCAGGCGGAGGTAAACGCCCAGAACACCGCCGGCGAAACGCCGTTGCACTTGGCGGCGCGAAAGGGCTATCGCGAATTGGTCGAGCTGCTGGTGAGCCA
>JADGNS010001113.1 GCA_017883355.1 Candidatus Solibacter sp. | reverse complement strand
GATTGATTAGCATATATTTTAATGAAACGTTATACTAGTTAAGAGGGATGGGGATGCGAAGATTACCGGCAATATTTGCCCTGCTTGCGGGCTGCGTATCGATTTGGGGGGCGGACTGGCTCACCGACGGCGGCAACGTCCAGCGCACCGCCTGGCAGAAAGACGAAAAGATCCTTGGCACGGACACCGTCAAGGGAATGAAGCTTCTGTGGAAGCTGCACCTCGATAACGAAGTGCGTCAGATGCACTCGCTGTTTCCGCCGCTGATCGTCGGCAGCGTCAACACTCCAGCGGGTCCCAAACAGATCGCCATCGAGACCGGCGTCTCCGACAATATCTTTGCCATCGATGTCGAGACCGGCCAACTGCTCTGGAAGAAGCATTTCGTCAGCACCTGGACGCCTCCGGCTACCGGCGGCAGGGGCGGCGGAATCCTGTGTCCCGGCGGCATCACCGCGACGCCTGTCATCGGGCCCGCGGACACCCCGGGCAAGTACACCATCTACGCCGCCAGTTGGGACGGCATGCTGCATCAGTTGAATGTGGCCGACGGCGAGGAAGTCGCGCAGCCTTCCAAATTCATGCCGCCCAACGGCAAGCCCTATGCGCTGAATATGTTCAACAACATGATCTACACCCACACCGCGCAGGGCTGCGGCGGCAACCCGAACGTGGCGTACGTGTACGACCTCGCCACCAAAAAGGTGGGCACCTGGGGTCCGGCGGGCGGCGGCATGTGGGGACGCACGGGTCCGGCGATCTCCGCCAACGGCACCATGTACACGGGCACGGGCGACGGCCGCTGGGATCCCGAGAATGGCATCTACGGCAACGGCATCGTCGGCCTGAAGCCCGATCCGAAAACCAAGATGCTGCTGCTGGAAGACTACTACGGCCCGTCCAATGCCGAGTGGCTGGTGAAGCGCGATCTGGACATGCAGGTGACGCCCGCCATCTTCAATTACAAAGGCAAGGAACTGATGGTGGACGCCGGTAAGGAGTGCCGCGTGTACCTGATGGAGGTCGCGTCCATCGGCGGCGACGATCATCGCACCCCGCTCGAGCGCACTCCGCTGCTCTGCAACGAAGAGGTCAACTATTCGTCGGCGGGCATCTGGGGATCGATGGCCAGTTGGGAAGACGCCAAGGGCACGCGTTGGGTGCTGACGCCCATCTGGGGTCCGAAGCATTCCGCCTTCAAGGCCCCGATCGAATACGGCAAGGTGACCTACGGCGCCATCGTGGCGTTCAAGGTGGAAGAGAAGAACGGCAAGCCGCAGTTGACCCCGGCCTGGATCTCGCGCGACATGAACCACGCCGAGCCGCCCGTGATCGCCAACGGCGTGGTCTACGCCTACGGCAACGGCGAAGACACCGACCAATCTGTTCCCGATGTGGGCCTCGACGATACCGCCGACCGCCGCATCCCTGGTTCCACGCACGCCGTGCTCTACGCGCTGGATGCGCAGACCGGAAAAGAGCTGTGGTCCAGCGGCGACGAGATCAAGAGCTGGAATCACTGGAGCGGGCTCTCCATCGCCAACGGCCGGGTCTATATCGCCACGTTCGATGGCAACCTGTACTGCTACGGAATCAAGAAGTAGCCGCCCATGCGAGCACTACCCTTCCGTTTGCCGGCCGGCATCCTTCTATTGGCCGGTTTTGCCGCGGCGCAGGCGCCCGACCCTGCCGCCAGGGTGCAGGCGCTGGAACAGAGGCTGGCCGCCCAGCGGCATCTGCTGGCTGATTTCGGTGGGCTCATCCGCTATGGCAGCGAGAATGCCGATATCGGGCCGCCCAAGCCGGGCGAGCTTCGGGTGGTATTCCTCGGCGACCAGGTCACCGAATTGTGGGGGCAGGGAAGCGCGAAGTTTTTCCCCGGCCGGCCGTTTCTGAATCGCGGGATCGCGGGGCAGACCAGCGCTCAGATGCTGGTGCGCCTTCATCAGGACGTGGTGGCGCTGAAGCCCAAGGTCGTTGTGATCCAGGCGGGCGTGAACGATCTCCTGGTGGCCACCGAGGGCGTGATCGCGGAGAACTACATGTCGATGATGGATATCGCCAAGGCGAACGGAATCCGCGTGGTGCTGGCCTCGGTGACCCCGGTTTGCGATTGCTATACCAGGCAGACGGGACTCAGGCCCCAGGGAAAGATCATCAGCTTGAACGGCTGGATCAAGGACTTCGCGGCTAGCAGTGGAGCGGTCTATCTGAATTACTACTCCGCCCTGGCCGACGGCCGGAATTTCAAGCAGGAGCTGACCAACGACGGTCTGCTTCCGAACGACGCCGGCTACGGCGTCATGGCCCCGCTTGCGGAGAAAGCGATCGCGGAGGCGCTTAAGAAATGAAGTGGAAAGGATCTCGTGTGATGCCTACTAGACTGACAGCCTCTTTTGCTTGCGCCTTCGTCTGCCTGGGCGTGGCCCACGCCCAATTCGGGCGCGGTGCCGCGGAGGGGAGTACCTCTGGCGGCGATGCTCACCGCTCGTCGTCGGTCGCCGGGGACCCGAAGATCTCCAGGGAGAGCCTGTCGAAGCCGGGCTTCGCGCTGTTTTGGAAGATGAAGCTGAA
>JADGNS010001112.1 GCA_017883355.1 Candidatus Solibacter sp. | reverse complement strand
GGAGGAATACGAGGCGGGCGGCACGGACTCCGGACGGTTCCTGGCGGCGGGAGCGGAGCGCTCGTTCTGGCTGCGCGTGCCCGCGGGAGGACTGGCGCGAGCGGCGGGGATGGTCAGGAAGATCCTGGCCCAGGGCGAGAACGTGATCGTGGAATCCAACGGCGTGATGGAATTGGTGGTGCCGGATGTCTTCCTGATGGTGCTGGATTTTTCCTGCGAAGACTTCAAAGCTTCGAGCTTGCGATTCATGGACCGCGCGGATGGGTTCGTGGTGATCGATCGGGGCATCAACGCGCCCCTGTGGGAAGAGGTGGCACGGGGGATGTGGGACGGAAAGCCGCGGTTCCTGGTGAAGCCGCCGCGTTACGTGACGGCGGAAGTGGCGGACTTCGTCAAGGCCAAAATCTCAGCGGCCCCGGCGCGTTGAGCGCGCAGGCGGTTGACTTCCGCGCCGGCCTCGGAGAGCCTTCGCTCGGCGCGCGCCACCTGCTGCTCGATGGTGCGCAGGTAGCCGTTGGCGCGAGGCTGTACGGGATCGCTCACCAACCCCAGGCAGTAGGCGCTGGTTTCGATATTCCCGAGGTGTTGGCGCAGGTCGTGAATCAGGTCGACTAATATGGCTTCCGCCGGTGAGATGTTGGATAGCATGTGGTCCTCGGGTGCAAGGAGAGTATAGCGCGTGCGGGCGGGCGCTGGGAACCGTCAACTTGCAGAGGATTGCAGGGGGTGGCTTCGAGTGGGGGGCGCCGACGGAGAGAAGTACCGGGGGTTGGGGCGGCCGCCGCGCCTCAGGTCACGGCGCAGCCCGTATGGTCCCACACCCCGGAATGCACTACGACGCGGTTGCGGCCCGTTCCTTTAGCCTGATAGAGGGCATCGTCCGCTTCGCGGACGAGGGCTTCCGGAACGCTGTCGGACGAGCACGCCACGCCCAACGAGGCGGTGACATTGACCGGCCGGGACGGCGTGACGAAGGGTGTGGCGCCGATGGCGTCGCGCATGCGTTCGGCTTGCAGGGCGGCATGGGCGGCATCGCAGCCGGGAAGCACAATGAGGAATTCCTCGCCGCCATACCGGCCCACCGAATCGTAGCGGCGCGCGGCCGATTTCAGGCGGCGCGCGGCTTCACAGAGCACGGCGTCGCCGGCCAGATGTCCGAGGGTGTCGTTGATCGCCTTGAAGCGGTCCAGGTCGGCCATGAGGACGGAGACCGGGTTGCCGGAGCGCTCCGCGCGGGAGAGTTCGTCGTCCAGCTTTTCCAGGATCGTGGCGCGGTTGAGCAGCCCGGTCAGGCCGTCGTGAGTGGCCTGTTCGCGAAGCGCTTCCCGGGCTTTGAGCAGCTCCTCCTGGAGGTCGAGAATGCGGCGGCCGGCGCGCAGGCGGACGCGCAGTTCGTGGGAGTTGAACGGCTTGGTGAGGTAATCGTCGGCGCCGGCGTCCATGCCTTCGATCAGGTCCTGCGATTCGGTGCGCGCGGTGAGTAGCAGGATGTAGATATAGGGTTCGCGGCGGGCGCTGCGGATGCGCCGGCAGATTTCCAGGCCATCCATCCCCGGCATCATCCAATCCAGCACCGCCAGGCGGGGAGCATCGTCGGACTCCAGGACGTGCCAGGCTTCGGTACCGCTGCGCGCGATCACGGCCTGATACCCCCACTTGGTGAGCATCGTCCGGAGCATCGATTGAAACACCGGGTTGTCTTCGGCGGCCAGGACGCGCATGGGAGGGCCGGGCGAGGCCGGAGCGAGCGGTTGGATGGCTTGGTCGCCGATGCTGGTGGTCAAAGCGTTCCTCGAATACTCATATCGGACGGTGGAGCGAAAACTTCAGGGGGAGGGCGCGAAACGGCAGGCGGGCGCCCCGGTCTCGTCCGTAGAGTATGCTGGAAAGTGTCTGCCCAGCCGTTGGCAAGGATTCCAGCCGCGGGTTTCCGCGCCGGCACGAACCGGTTTGGCGGCTGACGGCCGATATGGGGGCCAGTGGTTCGGCTGCGCGCCGGAACCGCATCCGTAGCCGTCATGCTACGTGGAAACCAAAACCTATGCTCATCAATTCCCGAATCTCCATCAAAAGGCAAGGATGAAGGCGCCCTACCCGACTCGTGCCCCGGAGGGCTTCGAACGCCGGCACGTCATTTTCTGGTTTACGGTGTTGACGGCGCTGGCCGGCGCCGCCGCGTACCTGTGGATGCTGACCGGCTTCAGGCTGTACGACGACGAAGGGGCGCTCATGATCGGCGTCAAGCAGTATCTGTCGGGCATGAGGATCTACGACCAGGTGTTCAGCGGCTACGGACCGTTGTACTACTTCTATCAATGGGTGCTGCATAAGGCCACCGCGACGCCCGTGACCCACGACGTGACGCGAATCAGCGCGCTGCTCCCCTGGCTGGGTGCAGCCCTCATCGCCGGCTGGATTACCCTGAGGCTGACGCGTTCGCTGGTATTGGCGGCAGTGGCGCATCTGGGCACGTCGCTGGCGATGATGTTCTTCGCGGCCGAACCCGGCCATCCGCAGGAATTGACCATGCTGCTGCTGCTGGCACTTGCGGCCAGCCCGGTGATGGCCGGCATGAAAG
>JADGNS010000136.1 GCA_017883355.1 Candidatus Solibacter sp. | reverse complement strand
TCGCCGCCTTTGCGGAAGGCGAAGCCGGCGTGGGCGCGCGTGGCCTCCAGCAAGCCGTGGATGGTGTCCGCGATAGGGCGGTAGTTGCGCAGGCGGTGCAATTCGCGCAGCAGCAGGAGGCCCTCGCGGATGGGAGCGAACTCGATATCGATTTCTTCCGGAAGTTCCATCATCGGGTGGAAGCGGCCGTGGGCGTTCTTGAAGCGGAGCAGGGCGTCGTCGAGCACGGCGAAGAGGCTGCCGCGCAGCACGGCGAAGACGCTGAGCTCGTCGTCCGGCCACTCGATGGCGCGCAGGGCGGTGCGCAGCGTGCCCACCTCCTCGCGGCGATGGAAGCTCTTCGAGCCCACCAGCAGGTGCGCGATGCCGCGCGCTTCCAGGCAGCGCACATACTCCTGCGTGAGATCGGTCCCGAAATTGGTGAAGCGGCGGAAGAGGATGCAGATGTGCTCCGGGCGGACGCCGACCCAGGTTTCGCTAGAGCGATCGCGCACCTGCCAGCCGCTCTGGTGGCAGAGCCATTCAATGAAGGCCGCCACCGCGTTGGGCGAGCAGGCGTCGATCTTCACGTTGGACAGATTGCGCGTGCCGTAGGGGTAGGGCATGGGCAGCGCGACGATGGCGGGCTGACCGGCGGGACCCTCGACACCGCCTTCCAGCGGCAGATAGTTCGCGATGCTGTTTTCGAACGCGGCGTTGACGAAGCTCTGGATGGCTTTGGTCGACCGGGTGCTGCTGGTGAGAGCGCGCGTGCCCACGCCGTCGGCGCGCAGACGCTGGCAGATGCGGTGGAAGAGACGGGCGTCGGCGCGGCGGAAGCGGTAGATGGATTGCTTGGGGTCGCCCACCACGTAGAGCTTGCCGGGCGCGGGCCGCACCTTGCGCCAATCGCGCTCGGCGGGATCGCCGGCGGTGAGCAGGAGCAGGATTTCGGCCTGGAGCGGGTCGGTATCCTGGAATTCGTCGACGAAGATGCGCTGGTAGACGCGCTGCAAATCGGCACGCGCGCCATCGTGGCGGAGGAGGTCGCGGGCGCGGAGCAGGAGGTCCATGAAATCGAGTTGGCCGGCGCGGTTCTTTCCTGCTGATAGAGGCCGACCACTTCCCATAGTTCGTCGCGCAGGCGTGCGGCAAGATCGGCATCGGCGGGCTGGCGGAAGGCTTCGATGGCGAGCTTCAACTCTTCCCAGGCGGCGCAGAGGGCGTCGCGGCCTTTGACCCAACGCATCTCGATGGGGAGGCGGAGCAACTCACTCTCGAGCGTGGCGGCGTCCACGAGTCCGGCTTCGCGCGCGCGCTGCACACGGAGGACGAATTCGCGCAAGGGGCGGAAGTTCTCCGGCAATTGCCCGCTGCGCGAGGGTACGCGGAGGGTGGCCTCGGCGGTATCGATGAGGGCCGCCATGTGGGCGTCGCGGGCGAAGGGTCGCTGGGCCCAGGGCGCGTCGAAATCGCGCCATTCGGCCAGGTTCCAGGCGGCTTTGCGGATTTCGTCGAGCGGCTCGCCGCTATCGCGGTCGGCGCGCCAGGCAAGGCGCGCGAGGGCGCGGGACAGGGCGGGGGAGGGCTCGGAGAGACGGTGCTCGATCCAACGGCGAAAGACGCCGGCGAAGACGCGCAGGGCGTCGGGTTGCGCGAGTTCCTGAAAGACCGGATCGATGCGCGCCTCCACGGGGCGGCGGCGCAGGAGTTGCGCGCAGAAGGCGTGGATGGTGCCGATGAAAGCGCGGTCCAGGCTGCGCGCGGCTTCGGCGAGGCGGTCTTGGACGGCGGGGTCGGGTTCGAGAACGCGGCGGCGTTCCAGCTCATGGCGGACGCGCAGCTTCATGTTGCCGGCGGCGGCGTGGGTGAAGGTGACGGCCACGATGGTTTCTACCGGCGTGCCGGCGGCGATACAATCGACGATGCGGTCTACGAGCGCGGTGGTCTTGCCGGTGCCGGCGGAGGCTTCCACCACCCAACTGCGGTCGAGATCGGAGAGCGGGGTGGGGGTCATGCGTGGGCCTTCCGTGGCACAGAGCAGCTGAGCCGCAACCAAAATCCATGTGGGGCAGGATGGCATCCTGCGGCGGGTTGGCAACCCGCCTCTTGCGCCGGTAAACAACCGGCGCGCAGCTTGACAAGCTGCCCCACAAAATCTGCGCGGCGCGCAAAGAAATCGAAGGTAAATGGCATAACGCTCTGCCTTGTGCATCCGAGCGCGGCTCGGAGTGTCCGGGCGAGCTGGCGCTCGCCTGCACAAGGCGGAGCCTTATGCCACAGTGCTTTGCTCATCGCCAGCCTCGCAGGTCTTTCAAGGCTTTCAACTCGGGTTGCGACTTTATCTTGACGCGCTCCTCTTCGTAGGGGCCGCAGATGGGGAGGTACTCGCAATTCTTGCAGCCGTCTTCGCGTGGGGCGGCGGGGAGGGCGCCGTTGACGATAGCCCCATTGATCACCTCGAGCACGTGCTGCGCGCGGCGGCGCGTCCACTCGTGCAGCGGGACATCGATGGCGGTGTAATTCTGCGCGATGGTGGAGTAGTAGAGGCGGCCGACCGCGACGGGCTCGCCCAGCATCTCTTCGGCGGCCAGCGCGTAGAGCGTGGGTTGGAGCACCTCGCCACCGCCCACGGTCTCGGGGCGCGGTTCCGGAATGCGGCCGGTTTTGTGATCCACCACGCGGACCGTGCCGCTGGTGTGGCGCTCCACCAGATCGATGGAGCCTTGTAGTTGGTAACCGCCGCTGACGGTCACGGCTTCCTTGCGGCTGCGCGGATCGCGGCCCGCGGGGCTCTGGAGGCCGAAACTGAGCTCGTGGAATTCGGGCGTCCAATCCGCCTCGAAGCGCGCTTTCTGCTGCAGCCAGCCGCGCAGGTCGGCACGCATCGACTGCACTTCGGCGCGCCAGATCTGCGGAATAGCGGGCGCGAGATCACTCTCGGCGCGCTCCGCCTCCGCCTGCAAGATGGCGTCGAGCCGTTCCAGAGCCGCGGCGAGATTTTCGCCGGAGATGGGCACGAGGCCCGCGGCAGCCAGATCGCGCAGCAATGCGAACTGCACGGCGTGATAGAGATTGCCGCGATCGGCCGGGTCCATGCGCTGAATTCCCACGGGCCGCTCGGCGGGGCGCAGGCCGAAGATGCCGCGCAGCGCGAAACGGTAGGGACAGCGGGCGTATTGCTGCAACAGCGACGGAGACCACGCGCGCCCGGTGAGCCGGAAGGGCTGGAGCGCGTCGCTGCCGATTTCCTCGATGAATAAGCCGTCGGCCGGCTTCCACGGTTTGTGCCAGCGCATCCAGCGCGCGCGCAGGGACGCCACGGCGCGGCCCGGCAGACTCTTCAGATACTCGCCCGAGCCCTTGACGAGCGGGGCCAGGGTGGCGAGATCGAATTCCGCGTCGTCGATGGCGTCGGTGGGATCGGACGGCGCGGGCCAGCCGATGCGCGTGCGCGTGGCGGAGCGGGCGCGCGCCTCGAATTCGCGCACGTCGATCTCCGGCCCGCCGGCCGCGCGATGCGCCGCGAAGGCGTAGAAGGAAGGCACGCGCAAGCGGCCGGTCAACAGATCGAGACGCGAGAAGGAGAGCGTGAACCGCTCGCTCGCACAGGCGGCGGCGATGCGCAGCAGTTCGGTATCTTCTGTATGCAATGCGGCGCACAGTTCGACGCCGAGTGACCGGCGCTGGGCCTGAAGCAGCAGCGGATCTTCGGCGGGAGGTCGCGGGAACAGGCCTTCATTCACGCCCGGCACGAATACGTAGCGGAAGGCCATGCCGCGCGCCTCTTCGATGCCGCCCACCCAGACCTTGCCGTAGCGCGAATCCTGGGGCGCGATGGCGAGCGAGGTCAGCCGCGGGCCTATTACCAGCAGCACCTGAGCGAGGTCCACGGGACCGATGGCGGACATGGGCTCGAGTTCCTCCACCAGCAGAGTGACGCGCTCCGGCTCGCGCAGGGTGGAGGCGGCGAGATCGGTGAGGGCGGCAATCCACTCGCCCCAGGTGGCGCGCTCGGGGAGGGCGGCCAGGCGGCCGATCACGGGCAGGGCGAAGGCGCGCAGAGTCTCCACGCTCGCGATGCGGCGCTCCAGGCGCGCGCGTTCGTCTTCGTCTTCCGCCTCGCGATAGCGGCGGTGGAGCTCCTCGCGGAGGCCATCGAGGCGCGTGTTCCAGCGGTCCGGGCCGCCGATGACCGCGGCGTCCACCAGCAGGCGTTCCCAGGCGGCGGGGGTGCGCGGTTCCTCGCCGTCGGGCATCTGGCCGAGCGAGAGATACTCGGCGAAACGCGAGGCGGAGAGGCGCTCTTCGGCGCAGTGCAGCAGGGCGAGGAAGCTGCGCCCGGCGACATCGGGGCGTCGCGAACCGCGCGTGCAATGGACCGGAATGCCGGCGCGGCGCAAGCCTTCGACGACGAGCGGCTGGTAGCGCTCGGGCGAGCGCACGGCAATGGCGATCTGGTCGAAGGGCACGCCGCGGTCCACCGCGGCGCCGATGCGGCGCGCGATCTCCACGCACTCCAGCGCCTCGCCGGAGGTCGAGAAGATCTCCACGCTGCCATCTTCGTCGCGCGGCGGGACGGCGTCGCCACTGAAGAGGTAGCGCTGCAGGGATTCGAGGCCAGATTGCGGGGGCGCTTGCGGCGGCGCGTCGCCGGCGGCGAGGCGCAGATCGAGGTGGGCGCGGGCGGTATTCAGGATGAGGTTGAGCAGCTCGCGCTGGGAGCGGGTGCGCGGCGCGAGGTCGAGCGCGACCACGGCCCGGTCGCGAAGCTGCTCCTGGAGTCCCAAGCGTGCCAGGTCGACGCGGGTGGCATGGTCGGCGAAGCCGCGCGCGGCCAACTCGTCCTGATAGGCGCCCAGGAGCAATGCCAGATCGGCGCCCGATTGGCCGCACTCGCGGAGTTGGGGGAGCGGCACGGCGTTGAGGCGCAGTTCTTCAAAGGTGTCGGCGAGGGCGCGCGGAAATCCGGGGAAGCCGGCGACGGGCCCGAGGTAGCTCAATCGGCCGGCGCTCACCGCCTCTTGCGTGACGCGCGCGGCGAGCGCTTCGCGGACGATGCGGCCCACCGGCACGAGCGCGCGGCGATTCAGCTCGGCGGCCGAAAGTTCCAGGACGAGTTCGCGGAATGCCAGGCGGTGAACGCCGACCAGCGCGTCGCCGCAAGCCGCGAGGGCGACTTCGTCGGCCGCCTCGCGCACCGGCGCCAGCACCAGCACCGCACCCCACTGTACCCACTCGGCGACGAACTCCGCCGCGCGCGCACGCAACTCGGAATAGCGGTCCATGGTGCAGGATGCACTTAGGCTAGCACTACGCGGCGGACGAGGGCGGTTGTTGGGATTTCGCCCCTTCGTCACGGCGTCCGCTCCCTTACGGTCGCGGCTCGGCTGAGTGTGTACAATGGGGAATTAGAGGAATCAGAGATGCTAATCAAGAATCGATTTTCGACCGTTGCTTCCCTCTTGCTGTGTGTTCTGCCGGCGATGGCTGCCGATTCGGTTTTGGCGGTGGACCGCGGGCTGCCGCTCCATAATCTGAACAACGCCTCTGGCAGCGTGCGCAGCAATGTGCGCTGGGGGGGAGACAATCAAGGATTCATTGGCGACGACTTCACCATCGGCGTCACCGGCGAGCACTGGGTAATCGATTCCATCCGCACTTGGGCCGTGCCGGGGTATGCCGACGCGAAGGCCGCGCGCTTGAGCGATTTCTACCAGGACGTCCGCCTTTACCTGGGTGCCTCCAGCGACGTGACGCCGGTGGCGACCGCTCAACTGGTGGAGGGAACCGACGAGGTTTCGAACCCGAATATTCGCATTTCGGAAGCCACGCGCGATGGCGCTCTGCTGTACGACGATTTCGGCACGGCGCTGCCTATTTGGCAGATCGATTTCAGCAATCTGAACATCCCCGTGCGCGGCGGGTCCAAAACGCGCTTCGGCGTCTGGGGCATGGGCCGTGCCATTCCCGGTCAGGACGGCAAGACCCACATGTGGTTCAACCACGGCTCCAATGCCGCGCTTAGCGGTACTCGCCAGGACGGCGCCGACGGCGTGATGCTGACCTTCGATGGCGCCGGCCGCGCCGATGGCACCCTCCGCGCGGAAGATAAGGATTGGGACAAGCCGGCGGACATCAACGTGCAGGTCTTCGCGCATCGCGTCGGCGGTGGAGCTCCCGGCCGCGTGAAATCCGCTCAGTAGGGTGAGGTGAGCAGGCGGACCGAGAGGGTACCCCGCCTGCCCCACCTGCGTGGGTATACAATCGACGCATGCCGCGTTTTACCCGCCGTCAGATGCTGGCCGCCGTGCCGTTTGCCGCTGCTGCCGCTGCCGCTCCCGCCCGATTGCCGATTCGCCGGGCAGTCGAGTTCAGCATGCTACCCGGGAAGATTCCCGTGCTCGACCGCTTCCAGATGGCCCGCGACGCGGGGTTCGAGGCGGTCGAATGCCCCACCACGGCAGACGCCGCCGCGGCGGAAGAGATTCTCGCCGCCTCGCGCAAAACCGCACTGCCGATACATTCCGTGATGAATGCCGAGCACTGGCGCAGCCCGCTCTCGTCGGCCGACCCGGCGGTAGTCGAGAAGAGCCTGGAGGGCATGCGCACCAGCCTGCGCAACGCCAAACTCTGGGGCGCCGACACAGTGCTGCTGGTCCCCGCCGTGGTCAATCCCGAGACCACGTATGCCCAGGCGTGGGAGCGCAGCCAGCGGGAGATCCGCAAACTGATTCCGCTGGCCGCGGAGACCAAGGTCGCGATCGGGATCGAAAATGTGTGGAACAAGTTTCTGCTCAGTCCGCTGGAATTCGCGCGTTACGTGGATGAGTTCGCCTCGCCGTGGATCCGCGCCTATTTCGATATCGGCAACGTCGCCATCCAGTCCTATCCGCAGGACTGGATCCGCACGCTCGGCAAGCGCATCGTCAAGCTGCACTTCAAGGATTTCTCGTTCAAGAAGCGGGTGGCCGAGTTCACCCCGCTGCTGGAAGGCGAGATCGATTGGCGCGCGGTCCACGCCGCGCTCACCGACATCGGCTATCAGGGTACGGCCACCGTCGAACTGTCGGGTGGCGACGCCGCTTACCTGAAAGAGGTGAACGCGCGCTTCGAACGGATTCTCGCCGCGCAGGTCTGAAGTTTTCGTCAGACGAACTTATATTCGCCGGGCACCGGCAGCGGCGTTGGTGTCATCGTATTCTGGTAGCCGAACTCGCGCGGCATCAGGTCCTGCTTCGAGTTCATGATCTGGTCCCAGGTGACCGCCTGGCCGGAGTAGGCGGATTCGCGCGCCATGATGCAGGTGAGCGTGCTCTCGGCGATGGCTTCCGACTGGTTCACGTACGGCCCGCGCCCCTGTATGCTGTCCACCATGTCGATGTGCTCCTGCACATACGCGCTGATGCCCTTGGTTCCCAGGTCGAGGCCGGTGCTGCGGCCTTTGGTGCCCGTGATCCGGTCGCTGACGTCGCGGAAAGTGCCGTTGGGATACTGGCGGCAATAACTACTCAGGTGGACGCCGTTGGGGTAGACGAAATCGGAGCTCATGTGGTCGAAGATGTTGCCGTAGAGCGCGGCGCGCGGACGCCAGGCGGCGCCTCCGCTCGCGACCACGCGCTCGGGATGCGTGCCCATCACCCAGTTCATGAAATCGATATTGTGGAAGTGCTGCTCCACAATCTGGTCGCCGCACAGCCACAGGAAGGAGTACCAGTTGCGGTGCTCCCATTCCATGTCGCCCCATTTGGCGTCGCGCGCTTGCACGTGCATGACCGGGCCGCTCAGGTAATTGGCCTGTAGGGCGACGATGTCGCCGATGGCGCCATCGTGGATCTTGCGCACGGTTTCCACGTAGGGGCGGTCTTCGTGGCGTTGCGCGCCGCTCATCACGGTGAGTTTCTTTTCAGCGGCTTTGCGTCCGGCGGCCAGGAAGCGGCGCGCGCCGGTGGCATCGGTGGCGATGGGTTTCTCGGTGAAGACGTGCTTGCCGGCTTCCACGGCGGCCTCGAAGTGAATCGGGCGGTAGCCGGGGGGCGTGGCCAGCATGACGATATCGAGGTCGCTCTTGGCGAGCTTCTGGTAGGCGTCGAAGCCCGTGAAGTGGCGGTCGGGCGACACCATGATGCGCGGCTGGATGGATTCCACCAGGTCTTGCGCGGACATCTCCTTGGGCTTGCCGTCGCGCTCCACGGTGATGCCGGCGTGGCGCGCCAGATACTTGGGGTCGCGCAGGTTCTTGAGCGCTCCTTCCAGGTGATCCTCGAAGATGTCCGCCATGGCGACGAGTTCCACGTTGTCGTTGCCGGTGAGCAGGTCCATGGTGGCCTGCGTGCCGCGCCCGCCGCAGCCCACCAGTCCGGCGCGTAGTTTCTCTTTTCCGGCGCCGCGCACCAGGTGCGGGCGGACAATGGTGAATGCTGCCGCGCCCGCGGTCAACAGCCCGCGCCGGGAAATGGGATTCGTTGGATCTGGCATAGTGCAGGAATCATACCCCGTGGCCGCGCCGGTTTCAATGGGCCGGCGAATCGGGCTCGGACGCGCGGCCTTAAGGCTGTGCGCTTTCCGGCTCGAACGTGATCTTGAGACGCGAGCCCGTCGCCTGAGCGTAGCGCTCCAGCGTGCGCGTGGAGGGCTTGGAGCCCCCGCCTTCCAGCCGCGCAATGACGGCCTGGGTAGTCTTCATGCGGTGCGCCACCTGCTCCTGGGTCAGACCGGCGCGGGTGCGCGCCTCGATCAGAGCGGCGACCAGGGAGAACTCCTCT
>JADGNS010001111.1 GCA_017883355.1 Candidatus Solibacter sp. | reverse complement strand
TGCCGATCTCGTAATCGCCGCCGTGCCAATGGCAGTAGAGGATCGCCGGCGCTTTGGCCGGAATGGTCTTTGGCAGGAGCAGGTAGCCCGGCACCGTGGACCCGGCGCCGTTGTCGAACTGGAATTTTTCGAGGATGTAATCGCCGCGATCCTCGCGCGAAAGGGTTTTGACCACGGGCACTTTGGGGCGCGGCGGAAGTTTGCCGAGCAACTCCCAAAGCTGCGCGCGCACCTGCTTGCGCTGCCTCTCCCAGGCGGCCCGGGTGGCGGGCACAGTAAAGGCCGGGGCGAGGTCGGATTTCGCCAGCCAGCGCGCGGCATCGGATTGATTGGTCTGGGCCATCAGGACATTCGGCGCAACGTAAAGCAGCGCCGCCGCCAATAGTGCGCTGCCGCAAGGGAAGTTTCGATGCATATTTTGGCGGGAAGAAGCTAGACAGAGCACGCGGTAGATTCTGCCTCGGCTACCGGAAAGTGCAATGCTTGAAGAACGCGCCGCCTCGGAGCTGGCGTATCTTGACACTGCTACCACCGGAGGTTTCTCCCTCGCCACGCGAGCGATGCGCGGGGAGAGAATTCCCCGACATTCTGGCGCGCTTTGCATCCTTGAACCCAAAATCGGACCCCTCACCCCAGCCCTCTCTCCTTCGGAAGGGGAGAGGGAGAGTCGTTGGCAGCGCTCCGGCGAATCGAAGTTCATCGGGAGGGTTTGGGAAAGGGGCACGCACGTGATGGCAGACAAGCGGAGGAGCGGCGTTGGCCTCCTCTCCCCACCCCTCTCCTCCAGAGGTGGAGAGGGAGAGCGAGTCGCGGGCTGGTGGCAGTGTCGAGTTGCGGCGCGTCCGGGCGCGCGATTTGACAAGGCGCTGGGGCGGTACATGTTGTCTTAAACATATGGTCAGGCAGCCTTATGAAAGCTAGAAATACCAATTACGCTGGCGCAGCCCCGCGGGTGCCCGTTTCCACGGACCAGCAGCCGGTCGCCTCGCCGTCCGCGTCGGCCCCAGCCGGGGATGACGCGCTGTTCGACGCCTACTCGCGGGCGGTGATCCGCTCGGCTGACCAAGTAGGGCCTTCGGTGGTGAACATCGAAGTTCGGCGGCGCACCGGCGAGCGCCTGGGCAGCGGCTCGGGCTTCATCATCACGCCGGATGGGTTCGTGCTGACCAATAGCCACGTCGTGCATGGCGCAGAGCAGGTCGAGGTCACGCTGGCCGATGGGCGCCACCCCGACGCGCATGTGGTCGGCGACGATCCGGATACGGACCTGGCGGTGGTTCGGATTTACGCTCCGCAACTGCATCCGGTCCGGTTGGGCGAATCCCGGAGCGTGCGCGTGGGCCAGGTTGCCATCGCGATCGGCAATCCGTACGGCTTTCAGTGCACTGTGACGGCCGGGGTCGTGAGCGCCCTGGGTCGATCCTTCCGAGCCAATACCGGGCGGCTCATCGACGACGTCATCCAAACCGACGCGGCGTTGAACCCCGGCAACTCCGGCGGGCCGCTGGTCAATTCGCGGGGTGAAGTCATTGGCGTCAACACCGCCGTCATCCTGCCGGCCCAGGGGATTTGCTTCGCCATCGCTATCGACATGGCGAAATATGTCGCGGGCTGGCTCATCAAGGCCGGCAAGATCCCGCGCAGCTATGTCGGCGTGGGCGGACAGAACGTGCCGCTGCATCGTCGGCTCGTGCGACATTATCGGTTGAAGGCGTCAAGCGGGGTACTGGTAATAGCGATTGCGCCCAGTAGTCCAGCTCGTCGCGCCGGCTTGCGCGAGGGAGACGTCATGGTGGAGTTCAATGGCCAGCCTGTCCCGTCCATTGACGCGTTGCACAAGCTGCTGACAGCCGACCGCATCGGCGTCGAGTCCCCGCTGACAGTGCTGCGCGGCACCGAGAAGCTGTTCCTGCCGATCACTCCGCAGGAGTCAGGGCACTTCTGAGGTTTGCGTTCTATCCTTAAGGCCGCTTGAAGCCGAGGAGGAGGATCACCAAGTCAATCACGAATAGCAGCACGATCGTTACTTCCAGGATCAGCATCCAGCGGTTGGTGTGATCGTGGTTGAGCAGTTGGTAGAGGTCGTCCAGCGTCTGCAGCTTCTTGTCGATGGTCCGGTGCCAGTCGCTCAGGTGGAAACGGGCGGAGATGTTCTCGTAGATGCGCGCCAGGTGCCAGTCGCCGAAGAACTTCGTAATGTTGGACAGCTCATCACTGAACCGCGTCAGGTCGATGCGGATTTCGCGCAGCTCGCGCAATACGGCGGCCCGCCCGCGCGTCGGCCGCGGGCTCAGGTCGCGATAGGCCCGTTCGAGGGAGTCGTCCAGGATGCGGTCGTAGGCTTCCAGCTCGGCTAATTGCAGGTTGGCCAGCTCCATCACGTAGAGCGTCTCCTCAAAGTTCTGGGGCTCATCGATGATCAGCGCCGCGTCCCAGTCGATCACCACCAGGTCGCGCTCATAGTAACTGAGGAAACGCCCCGTGGATTCGTCCGCTTCCTGCTTCGAAAGATGGTAAACGTCTGGCTCCTGTGTCAGCAGCGACGCCACGGCGCGGCGGTTGGCTCCCCACCAGGCCTCG
>JADGNS010001110.1 GCA_017883355.1 Candidatus Solibacter sp. | reverse complement strand
CGCGAGATGGCGGGCGGCGCGGCCTTCGGCAGCGTGGCGTTGGCGCTGGAGGATAGCCGGGCGGTGTGGAGATTCGGCTGGCTCGAATCTGTGATGCAGGACATGCGGTATGCGCTGCGCGGCTTCCGCAAATCGCCGGGATTTGCGCTGGCGGTGGTGGGTACGATCGGCGCGGCGCTGGGTCTGAATACCACCATGTTCACGGTGTTCGACGCCTACGTGCTGCGGCCCATTGCGGTCCACGAGCTAGCTTAGCCAAGCTAGGGGGGAACGTCGGGAGAATTGTGGAAAAATGCCCCCAGGAATGGGGTCATGGCAGCCTTGAAAGGCTACGCTACGGGACTGAGTAGAAGCTTAGGGCGTTGTCGCCGTGCTTGACCAGGCGGGTGCGATGCAGTGCACCGTAGGCGTCCTTCAGCTTGAGGTGGATGGAGTGCTGCGCGATGGTCAGGGACGGCGGGTGGGCGCCGAGCAATTCCAGGGCTCCGGTGTATTCGTCTTGCTGGTTGTAAGGCGGGTCCAGGAACACAATGCCGGCAGGGCAGCGTTCCAGGGTGGTCAGGACTTTGCCCGCCAGGACGGTGGCCCTGTGTTCCACGCCGAGCGAGGCCAGGTTCTTGCGGATGGCGTCGAGCGCCCGGCGATCGCGCTCCAGAAACCAGGCGTGGGCGGCGCCGCGGCTGAGGGCCTCGATGCCTACCGCGCCGGTCCCCGCATAGGCGTCCACGAAACTGGCGCCCGCGATCCGGGTTTGCAGGATGTTGAACAGGGCCTCGCGCACGCGGTCCGAGGTGGGGCGCGTGGCATCGCCCGGAATGCTCTCCAGGCGGCGCGAACGGAATTCACCGGCAATGACGCGCATCAGCCCACCGTCACCAGGCCGTAGCGGCGCTGCCAGTGGTCGCGGATGTAGGTCACGGCGTGGCGCAGGAGATCTTCGGAGGGGGGGCGCGCGATGAAATCCACGGCGTCGCGCCGCGCGATCTCGAGGATTTCGGTGTCGCGCAGGATGTTGGCGATGCGCAGGCTCGGCAGGCCGGATTGTTTGGTGCCGAAGAATTCGCCGGGACCGCGCAGCTTCAGATCCATCTCCGATATGTAGAAGCCGTCGGTGGATTCCACCAGCGTGCGGATGCGTTCGCGGGCCGCGTCGTTCATTTTTTCGGTCACCAGGAGGCAGTAGCTCTGCGCGGCGCCGCGGCCCACGCGGCCACGCAGTTGGTGCAGTTGCGCGAGGCCGAAACGCTCGGCCTGTTCCACCACCATCACGCTGGCGTTGGGCACATCGACGCCCACTTCGATCACGGTAGTGGAGACCAGAATCTTGACCTGGCCATCCTTGAAGCGCTGCATCACCGATTCCTTCTCATCGGCGCCCAGACGGCCGTGCATGAGGCCCACCGGGATCTGGGGGAAGACCTCGCGCGAGAGGTGCTCGTACTCCTTTTGCGCGGCCTTCATGGCCTGGGTCTCGGACTCCTCGATCACGGGGTAGACCACGTACGCCTGCCGGCCTTCCTCGATCTGCGCCTTCACGAAGCTGTAGACCTTCTCGATGTGGTCGGCGGTGGAGTGTTTGGTGACGATGGGCTTGCGGCCGGGCGGCATCTCGTCGATCACGCTGACGTCGAGATCGCCGTACATGGTCATGGCGAGGGTACGCGGGATGGGGGTAGCGGTCATCACCAGGACGTCCGGGGTGACGCCTTTTTGCACCAGGCCGAGGCGCTGCAGGACGCCGAAGCGATGCTGCTCGTCGATGATGGCGAGGCCGAGTTTCTGGAACTCGACGTCCTTCTGGATGAGCGCGTGGGTGCCGATGGCGACATGGACCAGGCCTTCGGCGAGCAGTTTCTTGAGCTGCACTTTTTCGCGGCCGGTGAAGCTGCCGGTGAGCAGGGCGGTGACGTAGCCCAGCTTGCCGAGAATCTGTTTGAAGGTGAAGCTGTGCTGCGTGGCCAGGATTTCAGTGGGCGCGAGCACGGCCACCTGATAGCCGTTTTCGATGGCGATGACGGCGGCTTCGGCGGCGACGATGGTCTTGCCGCTGCCCACATCGCCCTGCAAGAGGCGGTTCATGGGATGGGGCGCGGCCATATCGGCGGCGATCTCGCCGAGGACGCGCTTCTGCGCGCCCGTCGGCTTGAAGGGCAGCATGGATTTGACGCGCTCGCGGACGCGCTCGTTGAGCTCGAAGGCGATGCCGGGGACGGCGCGGGCCTTGCTGCGCTTGAGGGCGACGCCGCATTCCAGCCAGAAAAACTCCTCGTAGATCAGGCGGAACTGCGCGGGTGTGCGGAAGGCGTTGAGCAGGCGCAGGTCGCTCTCCGGCGGCGGGAAGTGGGTGTCGCGCAGGGCGGTCCAGCGGTCCGGCATCTTGAGGCGGTCGCGCAGGAATTGGGGGAGCGCGTCGTCCACCGGATCGAGGGCTTGAAGGATGCGGTGGACCAGGGTGCGGAGGATCTTGGTGGTGAGCTTGCCTGTGCCTTCGTAGATGGGGACGACGCGGCCGACGTGGAGGGTGGCGTCGAGATCGTCCTCGTCGCCACTGAGGATTTCGAACTCGGGGTGGAGCATGGTG
>JADGNS010001109.1 GCA_017883355.1 Candidatus Solibacter sp. | reverse complement strand
CACGCAAAAGAACTCTTTATGTCGCTAAGGTAATCGTGATCATGAGTGCCCTCCCCTTGCTCCTCTGGGCGTTTTCCGCTGGACCGGACGCAGGCAAAGCCGGGGTCCCCGGCGAATCGAACTGCACCGAATCCGGGTGTCACGAGGGCACGGCGCTGAACGGGGGGGGCGGCAGTGTCAAAGTGACCTTCCCCGGCGGATCTACCTACTCTCCCGGGGTCAAGCAACACCTGGTCGTCACCATCAGCGACGCCGCGGGCAAGAACTGGGGCTTCGAACTGACCGCGCGGCCCGCCACCGATCCCAAGACGCAGGCGGGATCCTTCACCTCCACCGACGGATTCACCGCCGTGGTCTGCGCGGTTCCCAGCCTGGATATTTTTCAGGAGGTCTACATCGACTTCGGAAAAAATCAGACCTGCCCCGCGGCCAAGCCGCTGGCCTACGTAGAGCACACCCAGAACGGCAGTGGACGGCTCCAGCCCAACTCCCAGACCTACGAATTCGATTGGACGCCGCCCGCCACTTCGGTCGGCAACATCACCATCTACGTCGCCGGTAATGCCGGCAATGCCAACGGCCAGCAAACGGGCGACCACATCTACACCGCCAAATACGACTTGACCTCCGGCTCCGCCGCGAACACTCCCACCATCGACGCGGGAGGCGTGGTGAGCGGCGCCAGTTTCCAGCCCGGCATCGTACCCGGCTCCTGGCTGACCATCAAGGGGAGCAATCTCTCTCCCGTGACCGACACCTGGGCTAATGCCATCGTGAATGGCGTCCTGCCCACCACGCTCGATGGCGTCAGCGTCAGTGTGGGCAGCAAACCGGCCTACGTCTACTTCATCAGCGCGGGACAGATTAACGTGCAGGCGCCCGACGTGGGAACCGGGCCGGTGCCTGTGACCGTCACAACTCCCGGCGGCACCAGCGTCGCCGTCACGGCCAACGTGGTGGCGCAGTCGCCGGCCTTCTTCATCTCGGATGGCAAGACTCAGGCGGTGGCCACGCGTAACTCGGACGGGGTCCTGGTGGCGAAGGACGGAACTTTCCCGGGAATCGTCCCGGCCAAACCAGGCGACGTGCTGATACTCTGGGGCACCGGCTTCGGCCCCACCACCCCGCCAGTGGCCGCCGGCATTCAGGTGCCCTTGGACACGGTCCACAATACCAGCCCGGTGAGCATCAAGATCGGCAGCGCGGATGCGACGGTGTTCGGCGCGGCGCTCGCACCCACCTTCGCGGGACTCTATCAGATCGCGATTCAGGTGCCGGCTGCCCTGGCCGATGGCGATTACCCGCTCAAGGCCACGGTTTCCGGAGCAACCTCTCCGGACGGAGTGATCCTCTCGGTGAAGAAGTAGCGCGCTACTATTCGTTAGTGGAGCAATTCGACCTCTTTGCGCAGCGCCGCGTCTTCAGCGTCAGTGAACTCAACGGCGCCATCCGCGCGCTGCTGGATGGCGAGTTCTCCAATATCTCGGTGGCCGGGGAAATCTCCGGCCTCAAACTCGCCGCCAGCGGCCACTACTACTTCACCCTCAAGGACCGCGATTCCCAGGTGAAGGCGGTGGCCTTCCGCTCCGCCCACCGCTTCTGGAAGTTTAAGCCGCAAGACGGGCTCGCCGTGCTGGCGCGCGGCCGCATCGAGGTCTACGAACCCCGCGGCGAATACCAACTGGTGGTCGAACTGCTCGAACCCCAGGGGTTGGGCGCGCTGCAAGTCGCCTTCGAGCAACTGAAAAAGAAACTGGCCGCCGAGGGCCTCTTCGCGGCCGAACGCAAGCGCGCGCTGCCGCGCTTTCCGCGGCGCATCGGCATCGTCACCTCGCCGCGCGGCGCCGCCATCGCGGACATGATCCAGGTTCTGACGCGCCGCTTCCCCGGCCTGCACATCCGCCTCTTCCCCGCGCTGGTGCAGGGCGAGGGCTCGGTCGAAGAAGTCTGCCGCGGCATCGAGTATTTCAGCCGCACCGGGTGGCCGGACGTCGTCATCGTAGGGCGCGGCGGCGGCTCCCTCGAGGATCTCTGGACCTTTAACGAAGAGGCCGTGGCGCGCGCCATCGCCGCCTGTTCCGTGCCCGTGATCTCCGCCGTGGGGCACGAAACCGATGTCACCATCGCGGATTTCGTGGCCGACCTGCGCGCCCCCACCCCATCGGCCGCCGCCGAAATGGTGGTCTGCACCCGTGACGAACTCTTCGACCGCATCTCCGCTGCACGCGCGAAGGCCGCGCAGGCGCTGCGCTACCGCCTGGCCATGCTGGAGCGGCGCCTGCGCCAGCAAGGCATCGATCGCGCGCTGGGCATTCTCCACCGGCGCATCGGCCGCGGACTCCAGCAAACCGATGAGTACGAATACCGCATGCGCGAGCGCGTGCGCGCCGCCATCGAGAGCCGCGAACGCGCGCGCCGCAAACTGGAAGCGCGCGTCCGCCGGTTTGATGTCGGCCCCCGCCTGGCCGCCGGCCGCCGCCGCATGGAGGCCGCTCACCACACCGCCATCGAACTCATGCGCGCCCGCCTGGCGCACGGCCACGGCAGACTCGATCCCCTGGCCGCCAAGCTCTCGCAACTC
>JADGNS010001108.1 GCA_017883355.1 Candidatus Solibacter sp. | reverse complement strand
GGCGGATCGTCATCCAAAGCCGAACAGGTGGTCACCCTGCTGGCCTGTGGCGCTCTCGGTTTCGACGCCTGGCATCCCAAGGCCGCCGGGCGCGACCGCGTGGTCTGGTCGGCGGGTCACTGCAGCCCGCTGTTTCACGCCTTGCTGGCGCTCATCTACCAGACCCTGCGCTGCCAGGGCGACTCGCTCGCCGGCGACCTCGCTCACATGGCGGTCTATCCCGAGGATCTTGCCCGCTTCCGGAAATGGGGCGGACCGAGCGGCCACGTGGAGAGCCACTACGCGCTGGCCGATACGTCTACTGGTTCGAGCGGCCACGGCATCTCCGCGGGCCTGGGCTTCGCCGCGCTGCATCGCTCCAGCGGGCTCGCCACCCGCGCGTTCGTGATCGCGGGCGATGCCGAGACCGAGGAAGGCATGACGTACGAAGCGCGCAACCTGGCTTCCAATCTCGGCATGGAGAACCTGGTCGTCACCCTGGACTACAACGGCTTCGGCATCGATGGCCCGATCTTCGAAGTCATGCCCGCGCCCTACGTCAACCACTGGTTTGCGCTCGGCTGGAACGTGATCGAAGCCGACGGCCACAACCCGCGGGAACTGGCCTACGCCTACCGCCTGGCCACCGAAGGCTTTGGCCCCGGCCGGCCCACCGTGGTGATCGCGCACACCCGCAAGGGCACGGACTACGGCCGCCTCGAAGGCACGGGCGACTCCCATGGCACTCCGCTGCCCCACGCGGAATATGTCGACGCCATGCGCAAGCTGGGCTTCGCGATTCCCGGCGTCAAAGGCGAAGTGGGCAACGATATCGCGGTGGTGACCGAAGCGCTCGGCGAAAGCGATATCGAGTATCTCACCGCGCGTCTGCGCGCCGCCGCGGCCCTGGTGGTTCCGGAAGAAGATCTGGTGGAGCGCATGCAGACCGCGCTGGCCGGGCGCCCCATGCGCGACTATACGGCCATCGAGCGGCCCGCCGAACTGCCCGCGGAACTCGTGTTCCCGGAGGGCGAAACCGTTGCCACGCGCAAGGCGAGCGAGGCCTGGTTTGCCTGGGCGATGAAGAACACCGCCTTCTTCTATGTGGGCGCCGGGGACCTGATGAAGAGCATCCTCACCGGCAAGGCGGAGAACGTCTACGGCATCCTCAGCCGGAGCAACGAACTGGGCCGCGGGATCCGCTTCGGCATTGCCGAGCAGAACATGGCGATGATGTCGTGCGCCATGGCGCAGGATACGCTGCCCGGCGGATTCCGTCCGATGACGGCCTTCGCGTCTTATGGCGTCTTCACGTGCATGATGGCCAACGCAATCCGCATGACGCTGATCAACAACGCCGTCAACCCGCAAGCCAACGCGTTCTTCATCGTGCTGGCGGCGCACGACGGGCCGGAAACCGGCGAGGATGGTCCGACGCATCACGGGCTGTTCTGGATGTCGCTGTTCACCGCCTACCCCGGCATCAAGGTCTACAAACCGCTGGACGCCAATGAGGCGGTGGAGATGCTGTTCCATGCGGTGAGCCGGCGCGAGCCCGTGGTGTTCAGCGTGGTGCGTCCGGGCGTGCCGGTGCTGCGGCGCGGCGAGGGCGTACCGCCGGCGAGGGAGGCGGTCAACGGGGCGTACGTGTTTCGCGCGTTCCGCAACAACGGGAAGCCGAAACTCGTCTTGGCGATCTCTGGCGGCCAGGTGATGGCCAACACGCTGGAGATTCTGGGGGACATCGAAGCCAGCCACGATGTGAAGATCCTCGCGGTGACCTCCCCGCAGTTGTTCGAAGAACTGCGGCGCGACCATCCGGAAAAGGCCGCGGCGATTTTCCCCGATGAAGAGCGCGAATTCGTGGTGGCGCTGCACAACGGCTGGCGCGGCTTCCTGTACCCGTTCCTGCTGCCAGGCGACCATTGCGAGCGCACGTTCGGGATGGACGATTTCTCGCGCTCCGGGAGCCCGAAGGAAATCTATCATCACGCCGCGTTCGACGCGGCAGGCATACGGGAGAAGATTCTGAGCGCCGCTGCGGCTCAGTTGCTCTAGCCACAATACAAAAGGCTTGCGTTCTGCCTTCAGCGGTTATGCCGGATGCGGAAACGTGGCGCTATCGCGGGCAAACGATCGACCATGACCAGATCGCTTTCCTGAGAGAGTTCATTGGGGAGCATCCCCACAGCAGCCGTTGGAAACTGTCGCGGCAGTTGTGCGAGGCCCTGGGCTGGAAACAGGCCAACGGCGCGTTGCGCGACGTAGTTCGCCGGGGGCAAAGCTGAGATCGCCCGCCGCCTACAGGCGGGAAATGTGGAGGACCTTCGTCAAAGATGACTTCTGATACCATCCGGCGTCGCGGATGCCCGCTTGCGGGCACCCTGCTATTCTGACTCGTTAGTCTGAAGCAGGAGGATCCTCCGGCATGTTGATCGAGCAGCAGATTACCGAACGACGGGAACGGGCGGCGGGCGCGATCGCCAAAATCCTGAAACGGCCCACTGGAGCGCCTTACGGCGACTATAGCGTGCAGTCTGCCAGCGGAAAAACCTACCGGCTGGCAATGCGCGGGCCAGGGCTATTCGAAAACTACTGCTCGTGT
>JADGNS010000135.1 GCA_017883355.1 Candidatus Solibacter sp. | reverse complement strand
CTGCTCGACGCGGTCGAGCGGATTTACCGGGAACAGGCCGTCAATGTGGTGCTCCCGGCCTCGGTCACCACCGGGGCCGCGTTTTTTGCCGGGCGCGTGGGGCGCTCGCCGATTCAGGTGATTGAAGGAGAAAGCTGGGACGCCATGGCGCATGCCGATCTCGCGCTCGCCGCAAGTGGAACCGTAACCGTGGAGGCCGCGCTCCTCGGCACTCCCATGGTCACGTTCTACAAGGTGACTGCGGCCAGTTGGCTGCTAGGCAAGTTCCTGGTGGACGTTCCGTTCTATTCCATGGTGAACCTGATCGCCGGGCGCGCCGTCGTGCCTGAGCTGATGCAAAGTCGGATGAACGGCCCGAATCTGGCGCGCGAAGCGCAGCGCCTGCTCGCCGATGAACCTGCCCGCGCCGCCATGAAGTCCGGCCTGGCCGAAGTGCGCCAGAAGTTGGCCGGCGGCTCCGCCGCGCCCGCACGCGCGGCCCTCGCCATTCAACAGATCTTGGAAGGACAAGTTACCCATGTTTCGTAATCGTCAGCTCGCCCTGGTTCTCACTCTGGCGCTCGCCTCCTCCGCCGCCTGGGCGCAGGACCGCCGCTCCCGCATCGACGTGGAGCAGTACACCATCGAAGCCGAGGTCTCTCCGGCGGCGCAAACCCTCACCGCCAAGGCCAGTGTGCGCTTCGTCCCGTTGGACGACAACACCACCTCCGCCGCCTTCGAGCTCAACAACGCGCTCAACGTGTCCCGCGTGGTGGATGGCGCGGGCAAGCAGATTCCCGCCTCGCGCAACCAGCAGGATTTCACCGTGCGTCTCAGCTTTGAGCAGCCGCTCGTCAAAGGCCAGCCCATTACCATCACCTTCTACTACGACGGCAAGCTCTCCGGGCAGGAAGATTCGCCGGTCTACGGCATCAAGTTCGCCGCCATCCATCCCGACTTCACCTACCTGATGTACCCGGCCCGCTGGTTCCCCGTGAGCGGCTATACTACCGACCGCTTCTCCGCCGACCTCCGCGTGACGGTGCCCCTGGGCTATACCGTGCTGGGCAGCGGGCTCGACAGCAAGGAAGTCTCTGGCGACAAGACCCGCTTCCAGATCAAGTTCGAGCGTCCCTCGTTTCCCGGCAGTATCGCCATCGTCAAGGATCAGGCGGCCCGCGTGGCCAGCGAAGGCGTCACCACCTCCCTGTATTTCCGCGGTCCGGAGGCCGACATGGCGCAGCTTTACGGCGAACAGATCGGCAAGACCATGTCGTATTTTACCGGCGTGTTCGGACTTCCGCCCTATGCCAATCTGACTGTCGTAGAAACCGAGGAAGGCGCGCCCAACGGCTTTGCCGCGCCCGGTATGATCTTCCTCGCCCCGCGCGGCATCGGCAAGCAGGCTAACTCCAAGCTGCTGGCCAACCAGGTGGCGCGCCAGTGGTTCGAGGAGCTAGTCTCCCCCACCACCCGCAATCATCTGTGGCTCACCAACGGCCTGGCCGCCTATGCCGAGCTCCTGTGGACCGAGCACGATAAAGGCCCCGCCGCCATGGAGTCCCAGTTGCGCGACGTCATGGTGGAATCGCTCACCGTGGATACTGTTCCCGTCCTCCAGGCGTCGCGCCTGGAAGATTACTCGCCCGAAATGTGGGCGCTCACCGCCGGCAAGGGCACTACCGTCATGGGTATGCTGCGCTACGTCGTCGGCGACGAGAATTTCTTCAAGACGCTCAAGGCCTTCAGCCAGCAATATGCCTGGAAAAGCGCCAATACCGACGATTTCCGTAAGGTGGCTGAAACCGTCACCGGACAGGACCTGGGGTATTTCTTCATCCAGTGGATTGAATCCAGCCTGGCCCCCGAGTTCAAACTCGAATACACCATCTTGCGCACCGCCAAAGGCTTTCGCGTGATGGGCAAAATCGCCCAGGACCAGGACACCTTCCGCATGCCCGTGGACCTCAAGATCGAAACCGAAGGCAATCCCGAAGAGAAGCGCGTCGAAGTCGTCGGCACCTCTTCGGAATTCTCCGTGGATACCTTTGGCAAGCCCAAAAGCGTGGTCATCGATCCCAACAGCCGCATCCTGCGATACAGCCCTCAGGTGCGCGTGGCCGTAGCCATCCGGCGCGGCGAGCAGTATGCGGAACTCAGCGAGTTCGGCGAAGCCCTCAAGCAGTACCAGAAGGCGCTGGAAACCAGCCGCACCAGTTCGCTCGCCCACTACCGCATTGCCGAAGTGCATTTTCTGCAAAACAACTACCAGCAGGCCGCCAATTCCTTCCGCGAAGTCCTGGCGGGCGACCTCGACCCCAAGTGGACCGAGGTCTGGAGCCACATCAACTTAGGCAAAATTTTCGACATCACCGGGCAGCGCGAACGCGCCGTCAACGAATACAATCTCGCCATCCGCACCAAAGACGACACGCAAGGCGCTCAGGAAGAAGCCGGAAAGTATCTCAAGACCCCCTACGAACGCCAGAAGCGTGTGGAGCAGTAAGTCCGCATCCTGGAGTGGAGCGATAAAAGTCTCTATTAGAGGAACAGTTCAGCCGAGACGCCAAAGTATTCGGCCAACTTCTTCGCCTGGGCCTTGCTGATGCCGCGCTTGCCGTTCACAAGGTCGGATACCTGAGCACGCGAACCGAGCACAGCAACAAGATCTGTCTGCTTCAGCCCGCGCTGTTCCATTAGGAACTTGACCATCTCACACGGAGGCTGTTCCGGAATCCGATAGTGTTCTTCGTCATAGACTTCGATCAGCGCCGCCAGGATTTCCCGTAGCGCCTTCTCTTCCTGCGTCAGTTTACGTTTGGCGAAATCCAACTCTTCGAGCCGCGCCACCATGCTGTCGAAATCCCGGTCGTTTTGAATCGGCTGCGGTAATTCCGCCGCCAGCAGCTTGCCATAAGCCACTGGGTCCAATGCTCTCATGCCCATTTCATCCACTCCTTACGGTCGTATTCGCGATGGTTCAGCAGCGCCTTTACGTAGATCCTTTGAAGATCGTATTTCACGCGCGTTATGAGCCGGAAGTTCCCGCCCAGAACGTCGAATATGAGAACATCGCCAACCTGATCGGCCGAGGGATACTCCCGGCGGACCTGGTGCAAACCACGCCATTCGGCCTTCCTCGCCACCTTGTACCAAAGGGCCAGCCTTGGAAGCGTTTCCGGGTGCTTCTTTGCCAGTTTCAGAAGACCGGGCTTGCTAAGCACGTTCACTGGTCAATGTTAGCATATTGCTTACATAAACCACACCCCGCTCGCTCACCGCGGCTCACCGGCAGGCGCGCGCTCACCACGCGGACATGCGGTGGCAACAGGCTCTGCCGCGGCCCCAATCCCGAAATCTCACGGACACCGGGAACGAGCAGGTATAATAGCGCGATACGCGTGCGGTTCTACCGCGCAACCAGACGGCGATCAGGAGGGTGTATGTGTGATCAGGATCATTTTGAAAAGGACCGGCAAGAGTACGAGGCTCTCGGTTTGGTGACACGTAAGCAATTCGGCGTAATGTTGGGGGCAGGCGTCGCCATGCTGCTGCCGCGAGTCGCCAACGCGGTCACAGTGACCGAATCGGACGTGAACGTAACGACGCCCGACGGCGCCGCGGACTGCTACTTCGCGCATCCGGCGAGCGGCACAGCTCCAGGCGTTCTCGTGTGGCCGGACATCTTCGGGCTGCGGCCGGCGTTCCGCCAGATGGGCAAACGGCTCGCCGAATCGGGGTATTCGGTGCTCGTGGTGAATCCTTTCTACCGTGTCAAGAAAGCCCCGACCGCGGAAGCCGGCGGCGCAACTCCCATCCCGCAACTCATGCCGCTCGCGCGCGCTCTGAACGAGACGACGCACATGACGGATGCGAAAGCGTTCATCGGGTGGCTGGACGCGCAAACGTCCGTTGCCAGGAATCGGAAGATCGGCACACAGGGCTATTGCATGGGGGGCCCGATTGCGTTTCGTGCCGCGGCCGCCGTGCCCGATCGTGTCGGAGCAGTCGCCTCATTCCATGGCGGCGGACTCGTGACTGATACGCCAAACAGTCCGCACCTTCAGGCCGCGAAGACCAAGGCGCAGTTCCTCATCGCCATCGCGGCAAATGACGACACGCGGTCGCCCAATGAGAAGACCGTCCTCAAAGACACGTTCGCCAAGGTGAACCTGCCCGCGGAGATCGAAGTGTACACGGGAGCCGCGCATGGCTGGTGCCCTCCGGATTCGCCGGTCTACAACGAGCCACTGGCCGAGAAGGCATGGAGCCGCTTGCTCGCGCTGTACGGAAAAGCTCTGGCCTGAAGGTCCGGGAGGGCCGCTCGCGGACGGCAGGCGACGCCAGAAGGGAAACAGGCTAAAATGCGGGCAGGTTTGCTGACGTGCTTGAACCGTCGGGCCCTCGGCGATCTCGAAGCGGCTTGTGCATGTCTTCTCGGTTTCTCAAGTTGGCGATCCTCATTCTGCTAGCCTGCTGGTTCGCTGAACCAGCGGTGGGATACGGTGCGAAGCGGCGACGTCCCGTCTCGCGTCCGGCGAGCCTCGACGTGGTGCCCAACGCGGAAGTGGATGCGCGCGTAGCGGACGAGGTAGCCAAGGCGAGGCGCATTCTCGAAGACCTGACTGCGAGCAACGTTCTTGCCAGCCCGTACCTGGTTTCCGCGTTCTATTATCACGACGGTTTCCTGAACGATTTTCCGGCGGAACGGAGCAGCGCCGCGCCTGAGCGGCGCATTATCGGACAGGTCAGCAATCTCTTGACGTCCGAGGCAAAGGCGCGTTTCGTGCGACTGCTGCATGAGGTCTGGTCACGATCCGATGCGCCGGGCCCACAGCGATACACCGAGCCTGTCGCCTACCTTGCGGCGAGCGGGCGGCGAAGTCACCGGTATGCGATCGACCTGTTCGCGCGTGAAGGCACACCCGTGTTCGCCGTTTCGCGAGGCGTGGTGGTTCTCGCCGACAGAGACTGGAGCCCCGAGAACCTGTTCTCGACAACGTCGCGCAAAGGCGGCAATGCGGTCATCGTGTTCGACCCCGATCGGGACCGGTTCTATCGATATTGCCACTTGAGCTACGTGAAGGTGTCTTCCGGAGACCTGGTGGCTGCAGGTGAACGTCTCGGCGATGTAGGGCACAGTGGATTGAACGCATCGCAGGCTGGGCACGGCAGGCATCTGCATTTCGAAACCAACGAATACAGCGAGGGCCAGGTGCGGGCGCTCACTTACCAACGGCTTCGTACCATGCTGCGAGGGTGGCGTTCGTCTTCCAGCCCGGGAGATCGTACCGGAGGCTTGCAAGCTGCGCCCCGCCGTGCGCCGGGTCGCTCGATTCGGTAACGGGACTGTCCGGGAACGCCGCGTCGACAACCTGGCGCCGCACTGCCTTCGGCGGCTTTCGCCCCGCCCACCGCCTTACGACCCCCCGCACTTGCAGCGCGCCTGGCACGCCCGGCAGATATGTTTGCCGCAAGCCGGGCAGGGCGCGGCGCAGGATCTGCACAGGAAGTGGACGCGCTCGTCGCACAGGAAGAGCGGGTGAGCGGCGGCGGAACAACCTTCGCACCAGGGCGATTCGAGCGCGCCGAGTTTCGGGTTCCAGTGGAACTTGGCCACGCGTTCGGCCTTCTTGCGGACGAGCCGCGCCGAAATTTCCCGCACGGGAAGCCGTACCGCCAGCACGTCGCCCGGTTGGATGCGGATTTTCAACGAGTACTTGCGAACCAGGTCTTCCAGTTTGGCGGCACGGTCCAGTTGGGTGGCGGCTGCGCGGCTGCGCTCCTTTTCGGCGGCCTCCGCGCCCAGTGCGCGGCGCGCCATGCGCTTTCCGATCTGGCTCAGCAGATCTTTGTAGTAGGAGTCGATGCGCTCGGTATCGCGCGCCAGGCGTCGGTTGGCGCTCTGCTCGATGCCCGCGGCCAGGCGGCGGATTTCAGGCTGCACGCCGCGCAGCGCCATCGGGAAAAGCTCCGCCAGTTCATCGCGCGGAACCGCCGGCTGCGGGTCTTCCTCCAGGTCGTCCTTGATCGCCTTCAACACGAATTCCGGTTGCGCCACCAGCGCGCGGGCCGACGCGTTGAGGCAGACGGTGACCACACCCAGACTGGTTTCGTCGCTCTCGATGGTGTAGTGAAATCCGAAGAAGTAGTAGCGCGCCGTCTGCTGGTAGTCTTCCATCACGCGGTAGATGCCGTTTTGCAGCGCCAGCCCGCGGTCCAAGGCGCCGGCGGCATCCACCGGCGGCACCAGCGTGGGCCGGCGCAGTCGCGCGCTCACCACGCGGGCATCCGCCGGCAACAGGCGGCCCAGGCGGTCGAGCCACTCGTTTTCATCGTCGGAACCCGCGCCCGCGCCAAAGCGCAACGAGAGCCATTCGCCAGACTCCAGCGCCGCGCCCAGCTCCGCCGGCAGCATGGCGCGCAACGCGCCCGCCTCTTCGGCCTCCACCAGCGCTCCGCGGCTGATCAGCAGGTCCCTGGCCCAATCGACGATGCCTATCATTTACACCTCGGCATCTACACCTCGAAATCGTGGGCGAAGAGGGCTTCGTCCAGCTCCTGAACCTTGACGTGCTGCTTCTTCGCGCCCAGAAGCCGCTGCGCCAGTTCCTCGAACGATTGCTCCACCTCGCCCGATTCGCTCCCCGAGATCCAGAGGTCCATCACGATCTCCGCGAAGTCGCGGGCGTCGTCGAGCGTTCCCAGAATGGCATCCATCTCTCCCACCACCAGCTCGAACATGTTGATCTTATCGTGCAGCACGCGCAGAATCTGCTCTTCCACCGTGCCCTCCTGGCAGTAATTGAATACGAAGACATCGTGCTCCTGACCGATGCGATGCACGCGGCCCACGCGCTGTTCGATGCGCATCGGGTTCCACGGCAAGTCGAAATTTACGATCGTGTCGGCGAACTGCAGGTTGCGTCCTTCGCCGCCGGCGCCGGTGGAGAGCAGCACGCGCGCATGGTCGCGGAACTGGGCAATCGCGGCGTCCTTCTCGGCGCGCGAAAGCTCGCCGCTGAAGAAGGCGTAGGGGACATCGTGCTGCTCGCAAACGCGCCGCAGATGGTCTAGCGTGGAGAAAAATTCCGTGAAGACCACGGCCTTGCTCTTTCGCGCGACCAGCATTTTGCCCAACTGAATTCCCTTGGCGCTCTCGTCCACACCGGATGCCAGGTCGAAGATGTTCTCCAGTTCCCGGCGGCCGGCTGCGTCCAGCCACTTGGCCTCGGCCAGGGCGTGGGCGGCGGAACGCGCCAGCGCCTGCGGGCTGCTGCCGGCCTGCCGCAGCATCAGGTCGAGCGCGCCGGGCGGAGCCTGCTTGCCCACCGGCTGCCGGTAGCGGCTGGCGACGAAGCGCGACACGCGGCCGTACATCTCCCCTTCGGTCTTGGATGGCGTCACCGGGACGCTGGCGGCGATGCGGCGCGGCAGTTTGACGTCGGCCGCGGCGCGCGTATTGCGGATCATCACGTCGCCCAGCATGCTGCGAAGCTGCTCGGGATTCTTCGGCGCCTTGGGATTGCCCGGCGTGACGTAGCTCTTGCGGAAGGCGGGCTCGGTAGAGAGCAGACCGGGCTTGAGCAGCGTGATCAGGTTGTACAACTCGATCAGGTTGTTCTCCACCGGCGTGGCCGTGAGCATCAGAATGAACTTCTTCTGGAGCGAGTCTACAAGCTGCCAGTTGGCGCTCGAGCGGTTCTTGAGGCAATGGGCTTCGTCGACGATCACCATGTCCCAGGGCACCGCGGCGATCGCCTTGGCGTGCAGGTCCAGCCGCGCCTGGGCGATGGAGCACACCACCAGCGGCTCGGATTTCCAGAACTGCGGCGGGTCGCGGCGGAATTCAACTCCATCGGGAGAGACCGGGGCCAGGCCGAACTTCTCGACCAGTTCACCCTTCCATTGGGAGACCAGAGAGGGCGGCGTGAGCACCAGCGCTTTGCGCACCAGGCCGCGCATCCAATACTCCTTCAGCACCAGGCAGGCTTCAATAGTCTTGCCCAAGCCAACCTCATCGGCCAATAGCGCCCGGCCTTTGAAATGGCGGAGCACTTTGCGCACGGTCTCCTGCTGGTAGATGTACGAGTCGACGCCGTGGAGCGAGGGAAGGCACAGCAGGTCCTCGAAGTTCTGCGCCATCTGCAACTCCGTCCACTGGCGCCGCAGGAAGTAATCCGCGACGCTTCCCTCATTGCCGAAGGCAGGCGTGGCCGTTGGGAAAAACTGCACGGCGGCGCGCGCTGGTTCGGGAGGCTTCTCTGGCGCGGGTGCGGGCGCGGTGACAGGCGCAGGCGCGGGAAGCGCGGGTGCGGCGGATTTGGCCGGAGGCGGCGCCGGTTTCTCGTACGCAGATTTATTCCGGGCGAATTGCAGAAACGATTCGGCCGTCGCCCGCAGCCGCTGCCACTCCGGCTCCTGCCGTCCCTTGATTTCGGCCAGGAACTCGTGCGCCGCCTCGATGGCTTTCTCTCCCTGCCCCAGCTCCTGGTACAACCCCACGATGTTGTAGAGCGCTTTGGAATCGCTCTTGACCTTCCGCAGCCGTTGGAGGTACCCAAGCGCCTCGGCATAGTGCCCGGCGGCGCGATGGATCTCGAACAGCAGTCCCATCGCGCCGGTGTGATTCGGATCGAGGACCAGCGCCTTTTTCAGGGAGCGGTCCGCCGCCGGAACATCGCCGTCAAGGCGTGCTTGGACGGCATCGTTGAAAAGATAGCCCGCGTCTTCGCGGTCGAATTCGCGCTGTTGCTCGGCCCGGCGCTGGCGGAGGGC
>JADGNS010001107.1 GCA_017883355.1 Candidatus Solibacter sp. | reverse complement strand
CGGATCGATGCGGTCCCTGAACCAGACCAATGGCAACATCAGAAGCCCCAGCAGCAGACAAACCGGCACCAACCGTGCAATTAGAAGGCGACCGTTCACGGGTGCCGCCAACTCCATCATGGCTTCCCGCCGGGGTGAGCCCGCCGGCAGGGACTTGGCTTGTTGGACCAGCTTCGCTGCCCGGCGTTTCGCTTCCACCAATGCTCCGTTATCGGTGACGAGCTTCTGTACCAGCAGAGTCAGAGCAGCGATTCCAGCGGCGGCGACGGCCACTGTGGCAGGCCGGCCTAAAGCCACAACTAATGGCCACAGGAGGACATCCAGGACAAGCAAAGAGGGCCCTTGGACGAAGGCTTTTGGCAGGAGGAAGAAGCCCAGCAGATACACTGTCCAGATTCCGAGCGCTGCCTTGCACCACGACGCCGCCCGCCTATCCCTCTCCCCGGGAGGGGGCGGCATCCATGCTCGCGGAATTCGTGTGTCGGAGGGGTCCACTACCTCGACATGGGCAGCTTTGGCGGCGTCTGTCTGCGCGCGGCCCACTCGGCCTTTATTTCCGTCGATCTCTACCTGTTCACCGTTCCGGAAGATAAGGGTGGCGTCAGCCAGGACGACGGCCGGCAAGCCCATCTCACGGGCGACGACAGCTCCATGCGAGAGGGCTCCGCCACACTCCAGAACCAGTCCAGCCGCGTTTACGAACAAGGGGGTCCATGCGGGATCCGTGCTCGGGCACACGAGAATATAGCCGCTTCCAAGGTCCTCCGCTTGCGTCGGGTCGTGTAGAATCTTCGCCGGTCCGGATGCGCGGCCGGCCGAAATGGAAAGTGCCTGGTAGGCTCCGGCATTCATTTCCACCTCTGGCGGTTCACCGAAGCGTTCCATGGACTCACCGTCGATCACGCGCGGCAACGGGAGCTTGATCTCTGTGCGGTAGCGTAATTCGCGCTGCTCGATCAGGTAGTGAGGCGCAAAGCCCACGCGCAACGCATCGAAGATTTCATTGCGCGTCAGGTGGAAAACCCCATCTCCCACATCCAGCCGGCGCCCGAATTCCAGGGCCACGTCCCGCAAGAGATCGTAGCCACGCATGAAGTAGTCCTTCCCCTCTTCCCGAAAAGGCATGAAGCGGTGGACTAGCTCCAGGCGGCGATCGAACTCGCTCGCACGCTCTGGCGTCAATAGGGCGCGCAGTTTGGCGGCCTCAGCCGCGGCTGCATCCTTTCCGCGGTGGAAGCGCTCCAAGGGGGGTTCACCCGTGACCAGCCTGGTGGCTAACTCGCGCAACGCGTCGGGTTGTTCTCGCCAGCGTGGCGCTGCCAAGTCGAATTCACCCGCGCCGCGGTGCCCGTGGAGTACCAACCAAGCATCGAGTCTGCGCTTCCCTATCCCCACTTCGAACAATTCGGCGTTCGCAACGACGGTGCAATCCGGCTCGCCTCCGGCGGCTATAAGCCGCACCAGGGCATCCGCATGTTCGTCCCAGAAATTCTCGTGCAGGAAGGTCTCGAGGTCGGCCCACACCATGCCGCAGATCAAGCTCGGCAGGAGCGTCTCCGGACCGAACACGTCCAGCACCTGCTTCTCACGCTCCCCCCAGAGTGCAATCAGATCTTCCACCGGCAGCGAGGACAGGTTCAGCCCGCGTGATCGCGCGACCCAGGCCTCGATTTCCGGGACGGTCTTCTGGCGAAAGTCCGTGGCGGCACTATCGGAGAGGGACCTGATGGTCGAGCCGGCCTTGGCGAGTAAGCTCGATGCCTTCAGGCGCGTCGAAAATGAACCGCGCGGCAAAGTGGGAGGCTTCTGGGAGGCGTCGGGATCGCGCAGCAGCTTCTGCAAATCGTATTCGAACGGAAAGTCCTGGCAGAACATTTGCGGCGAGCGCGTTACATCCATGTAGATCCGGCCGGCTATGAGTTCGAGGAACCCATCTTCGGCAATTGCCGGAGACGGCTCAAACCCCGCGCGCCGATACATGGCGCCAAATCCCCCAGACCCGGCCATGAACGGCCTGATCACGCTCCACGTGAGTGGAGTAGGATGCGGCAGCGTTTCGGCCAGGTTGTGCAGCACCCATGGCCCGCGTTGCCGCGCAATTTCGTTTCGCAAGTGCTCGCGAGTCGAAGTTAAAGCCTCTTGCCTCGCCTCTATCTCGCTTTGGGTCGTAATCGGACGGGCCTGCAGCAAATGCAATTTGCCGTCATGGATCGCCCATTCGATGTCCTGCGGCGCACCGAAGTAATGCTCAGTCTGCTTACCCAGTAACCATAAGTTGTGGACATCCCGGCTGTTCAGGCACGGTTGTTTTCGGCGCGACTCCTCGACGAACTTCTCCCCAACGTCGCCCGCCGGTAGATACACCGTCTTGTCGGCAATCGACGCGGACAAAACGCGGCCGGTGGCGCCGTCCAGGCGGAGCACATCCGGCTGCACGTGGCCGCCCACCACCGTCTCGCCCAATCCCCAATTGGCTTCGATCAGCATCTCCTTTCGCCGCCCGCCATTCGGATCCGCGGTAAACATCACTCCCGCCACATCCGCCGGGATCAACCGCTGCACCACTACAGCCATCGCAACCACGGA
>JADGNS010001106.1 GCA_017883355.1 Candidatus Solibacter sp. | reverse complement strand
TTTTCCTTTGCCGGAAACCACTCCCTTACGGTCGTGGCTCTGATCGGAGCCGCGACCGTCAGGGAGCGGTCTTCCATTGGCACCTAATCTCTCGGTCAAAGTACTAGGGCCTCACAAAGCCCCAATTGCCGGCCTGCACCCTGCCCGAAGCGCCCGCCGGCGAACCCGCCGCCCAGAACAGCGACACCATGCCCCACGGTTCGCCGAAGCGCGCTTGGCTCTTCGCCACCACCTTCATCATCAATTTCTGTAGCGCCTCGCAGTTTCGCTGGAACTCCGCGTCGTCCTTCAACCCCACCGGGTCGCGCCCATTCAGGAACTGCCGCATCGCGAGCCGCGCCGTCCCCGCTTTCGTCATACTCTCGGCCCACCACACGATGTCGTAGAGATCGCCCCTGACATCCGCCAGCACCTGGTCGAACCGCGGATTCGTCCGGTCGAGCGGAATCAACTGGCGCAGTTCCGGACTAGGGCCCATCTCCACGGCCCGCGCCCACGTCGCCGGGTCGTCCAGGACGCGATAACGCGCCGCAGCGATCTCATCGGCCTCCGGCTGCAGCAGCGCGCGCAACGCATGCCGCCCGAATTCGCGGTAATAGGCGATATCGCGCAGCTTACCGCCCGCAAAGAAGAGATTCTCGCAGGCCGCGTCGTCCAACTCCGTGCGCAGCAGGCAGGTGGACGCCGCCTCGCCGGTATACCCTGCGAGCGCCGCCGCAACGTCGCCCTGCTCCATTAGATGGAGCGCCGCGAACCAGTTGAGATAGCCCCGCACGGTGGCGGCGCTGGTGTTCCCATTGACCACGAAATGCAGATTGGCGCAGTGCAACTCGGGCATCGCCACGACCCCACTGGCCCGGTACGTGGTGGTCACCAGCACGGATTCGAAGATCGCCTTGCGCAGCGCTTCCTGCCGGTCGGCGGCGTTGCTGATGGCGCTGATACGCTCGCTCGCCGCCGTCTCCTTGATGGTGACCGCGCCGCTGGCGGCATCGCTCAGGATCTCGCACTTGCCGATCAGCTTCGACACGGAAATCAGGTTGACGATCCCCAGCAGGTTGACCTTGAGCGCGACGCCGTGGCTGCGCATGCGCGTCAGGACGCTGCTACGCAAGGTCACCCCGGCAGGCGATCCCAGTCCGGTGAGCGCTGTGAGATCGCCGTGCAGCGCGTGGTTCACAGCGCTGGTGGATACGGCATCCATCGCGCCAGGTTGAATTTCGTACTCGAAGAGCGCATCGTCCTCCGCGGCCGCGGAGAGCGCCAGGTCGGCCGACGCCTGCAAGCTATGATCCACGCCTTCCTTCAGGGCGCCGCGGAACGTCTCGGCCTCTTCCTCGGTCAGCCCTGCCAGCAGCTTCGGATCCGGCTCGCTCTTGCTGATCGCGCCCATCAGGGCGGTCAACAGATCGCGGCCGGCCACCTCCACGCTGGCGCTCGCCGACACCGTGAAATCGGTGCGCAAGGCGGCGCCCTTCCGTTTCTGAAACCGCAGCCCGATCACGCCGGCGGCCAGCCCGCTAGCCCGAATCTGGTAAGCGCCCGATATCGTGAGGGACGCCGACACGCCGGCCATCACGCCATCCTTCACGTCGATGCTCCCCACATTGAGCGGAAGCTTCACCGACGCCAGCGGATTCACCGGTGCGGCGATATCGAAACCGCCCGTCAGCGTGAGGCTGCCCTCCCCGGACACCGTGCACACGTCGCCAGGATGCAGCAGGCCGAGGTCGGCGACCGACGCCGGAATCACGAATCCAGAGAGCATCTGGCCCACCGCGCCACCCAGCGAGGGCTCCACCGCCGCTCCGGAAAACGCCTTGTCGAACCCGATGGTCACACTACTGGTGGCATCCAGGCCGAACGAAAAATCGCCGGCCGTTGCGCTCGCGTCCGCCCCGAAACTCCCCGTCACCTCCAGCCCGGCGTGCGTCGCGTCGGCGCGCAGCACCGCGTGCCCCTTCGGGGTTAGCGTGATTGCCGGCGTGGACGCGCCCAGTTGGAAGCCGTTCCCCAGCGTCGCCTGAAACTCGATTGGCTGCGCCGCCGCCACTGACAGCGCCTGGTCCTGCAGCGCGATGAAATCCGGCGCCACCAGCAGGTGCAGCACCTGCGAGCGCGCATAGTTCACCAGCGACGAGGGCTGGGAGAGATCGATCTGGACCGCTTCGATGGGCTTCCCCAAATCGTCGGTGAAGGAAATATCCGGCATGGTGTTTTACCTTTCCGCGGAGGGTCCCAAAAGCACGCGGCCGGGACGTTCCGCCGTCACTTGGTCCTGCCGCAACACGAACTTTCCGTTGACCAGCACGTGGTGTACCCCGACCGAATACTGGTGCGGCTTATCGTACTCGGCGCGGTCGGCCACCGTGGCCGCGTCGAACACGATGACGTCCGCCTTCATGCCCGGGCGCAGCATCCCGCGGTCCCAGATCTTCAGGCGCTGCGCCGGGTAGGCCGACATACGGCGCACCGCATCTTCCAGGGTGAGCACGTGCTTCTCCCGCACGTAGACGCCAAGAACCCGCGCAAACGTGCCGTAGCTGCGCGGGTGCGGCGCCGCCTGCCCGAACACCGGGATCTCGCC
>JADGNS010000134.1 GCA_017883355.1 Candidatus Solibacter sp. | reverse complement strand
ATGGCAAACTTCTGCGACGCCTCCACTTTGGTCTGCGCCTGCTCTTCGATGCGCTGCTGCTGGATGTCCAGCCGATCCTCCACCGTGGGGGGCGGCGGCGCGGGCGTCCCCAATTGCGCCTGCAACGAGCGTACCTGTTCGGAGAGGGCGCGATTTTCCTCTTCCAACCGGTCCAGTCGCTGTAGAATTCTGGCCAAGTCTGGCGCCGTCTGCGCGCACAGGGGTGTCGGCGCCAGGCAAAGCGCCAGGCAGATCAAACTAGTGCGTCCTGCCATCGAGTAGTTGCTCCAGTTTCCGGCGCACCAACGCCGGCGAAAACGGTTTCGGGAAAAACGCCTCTACCCCCAACGCCGCAACCCGCTGCGGAGTTGCCGGGTCGGTATCGGCGCTGACTACGATAATAGGCATACCCGAGAGCCTTTGGTCCGCCCGCACACGGCGGATCAACTCGTACCCATCCATCCGCGGCATGTTCAGGTCGGTCACCATCGCCCAGACCGCCCCCGAACCGCCATCCAGAATGCGCAACGCCTCCGCCGCCGTCGGGGCCATCCGCACGCTCACACCGGGAATTCCCAGAAACGCGATCTCCAGCATCACCGCGTTGCTTTCGGAGTCCTCTACAATCAGGACGTCAGGCATTCTGCTATTGTCTCTAATCCCGACCCGTACGGACTCGTTCTATAGGGTGAAACCTGTAAATTCAGTGGCATAACGCTTCGCCTTGGGCATCCGCGGGCAACTCGCGCCCCACTCACGGCACGAAACGGTATCCAACCCCATGCACCGTTAGAAAATGACGGGGCGAGTTGCTGTCCGGTTCCAGCTTTTGCCGCAACTTCACCACGTGCGCATCCACCGTCCGCGTGTTCGGGAAGAACTCGTATCCCCAAACCGAATTCAGAATCATGTCGCGCGTCAGCGGACGGTCCGGATTGTGCAGGAAATACGTCAGCAGATTGTATTCCGCCGGCGTCAGCTTGAGATCTTCGCCCTTGCGCTTCACGATGCGGCGCTCGAAGTCCACCTCCACGTCCGCGAAGTGGATCACCTTGCGCGCGTCGCCACTGGCTCGCCGCAGCACCGCCCGGATGCGCGCCATCAGTTCGCGCGTGCCAAACGGCTTCACCACGTAATCGTCCGCGCCCATTTCCAGCAGCAGCACCTTGTCGATTTCATCGCCCACTGCGCTCAGCACGATAATCGGGGTGGCCACGCGCGCGGCCCGCAACTGCTTGCAGATCTCCGTGCCGCTCATCCGCGGCAGGCGCAAATCCACCAGCACCAGGTCGGGCTTCAGCGAAAGCGCCATCTCGAAGCCTTCGCGCCCATCTCCGGCCTGCACCGCACGAAAGCCCTCCTGTTCCAACATCACCCCAATCGTGTCGCGCAGGCTTTCATCATCGTCGATCACGAGAATCGTCTGCATTGTGGGCACTCCTGATTGTATCCGATCCCACGCGCGCGCTTGTTATACTCAACGGACGGGGTTGAGGGGCCCCTTGACTCCCATGGAAGTTACCGTAATCGGGACCGGATACGTTGGCACGGTCACCGGCGCCTGCTTGGCCTACCTGGGCCACCACGTGACCTGCGTGGATACCGATGCCGCCAAAATCGCCCGCCTGCAGCGCGGCGAATCTCCCATCTACGAGCCGCAACTGGAGCAGTTGGTGGCGCTCGCGGCTACTCGCGGCGGCCTCGAATTCACTACCGGACTAGCCGCCGCCGTGCGCTCTAGCGATGTCGTCTTTATCGCGGTCGGCACGCCGCCGCTGCCCTCCGGGGAAGCCAACCTCATCTACCTGGAAGCCGCCGCCAAGAGCATCGGCGCCGCCATGGATGGTTCGCGCTTTCGCGTCATCGTTAATAAATCCACCGTACCCGTGGGCTCCGGCAACCTCGTCGAAACCCTGGTCCGCGAGGGTCTCAACGACCAGCACCCCGGCGGCCGCATCCGCTTCGGCGTCGCCAGCAACCCCGAGTTTCTGCGCGAAGGCTCGGCCGTGTCCGACTCGCTTTACCCCGACCGCATCGTGGTGGGCGGCGACGCCGCCACGCTCGCCGTCATGCGCCAACTCTACGAACCGCTGGTCGCCCAGGTCTTCATTCCCCCGCCCGGCGTTCCGCGCCCGTCCTCCATGATCTCCGTGCCGCTGCTGGCTACTTCCCTGACCAGCGCCGAAATGATCAAGTACGCCGCCAACGCGTTTCTGGCCATGAAAATCGGCTTCGCCAACGAGATCGCCAACATCTGCGAGCGCGTCGGCGCCGAGGGCCCCGAAGTCATGGCCGGCATCGGCCTCGATTCCCGCATTGGCGCCAAGTTCCTCAATCCCGGCGTCGGCTGGGGCGGAAGTTGTTTCGGCAAGGACATTCAGTCGCTGCTCCACACCGCCCGCGAGTACGGCTATTCCAGCAAACTCCTCCAGGCCGCCCTTGACGTCAACGCCGCCCAGCGCCAGATGGTCATTCAGAAGCTCCAGGAAAAGCTCTACATCCTCAAGGGCCGCACCATCGGCCTGCTCGGCCTCGCCTTCAAACCCGACACCGACGACCTGCGCGACGCGCCCGCCCTGCATATCGCCGAGCGCCTCATCCAGATGGGCGCCCGCGTCAAAGCCTACGATCCCGTTGCCAATGCCGCCTGCCGCCTGCAGCGTCCCGACCTCAAAATACGCTACTGCGACAGCGCGCCGGAACTGGCCACCGATGCCGATGCCCTCGTGCTGGTCACCGAGTGGCGCGAGTTTTACGATCTCGACATGGCCGCTCTGGCCCACCTCATGGCCAGCCCGATCCTGATCGACGGCCGCAACTTCTTCGTGCCCGAGACTGCCCTGGCCGCCGGCTTCGATTATTCCGGCATCGGCCGCTGCATCCGAGGCCGCTCCGCCCAGGCGGTGACATAACTGGTGGGGAAGGCGGGCCGCGATACGCCGCAAACCCGGGACTGACACCAAGTTTCCGGCGCAGTTTGCCGGAAACTGGCTGTCTGTCCCAGGGTTTGCCCGACGGGAAACGCTTCGCCTGGCCGTGTCCCCCCAAAACCGTTAAGCACCCCGCGCTTTCCAAATCGCCGGCCGCCCGCGGGTTTCACCTTACAATATGAGAATGCCATTTCTCAAAGTGGGCACCCTGGCGCAACTGCCCCAGGATTCCGTCATGGAGGTCATGGTGGGCGATCAACCCTATGCCGTGTGCCATGCCGCCGGCGCCATCCGCGCCCTCAGCGGCGTGTGCATCCATCGCGGCGGACCCCTCGGCCAGGGCCAGATCCACGCTGGATCCGTGGTCTGCCCCTATCACCTCTGGGAATTCGATTGCGCCACCGGCGAGAGCGATTACGACCCTACCAAACGCGTGCCCACTTTTGAAGTCAAAGTGGAAGACGGCGACATCTACATCCAGATTCCCTAAATGCCCGAACTCCCCGAAGTCGAAACCGTGGTCCGCTCGATCGCCCCGCTCACCGGCCAGCGCATCCTCAGCGCCGAATTTCGCAATCTCCGCATCCTCCGCGGCGGCGATCCCGACGCGCTCTCCGCACTCCTCCAGGGCCGCCGCATCGTCGCCATCCAGCGCTTTGGAAAATTCATCGTGGCCTCCTTCGAAGGCGGCGGCTATCTCACCATCCACCTCGGCATGACCGGCCGCCTCCTGCTCGGCGGAGCCAGTGGCAAACACACCCACGCCATCTTCACCTTCCCCCGCACCACCCTCCTGTTCGACGACAGCCGCCAATTCGGCTCCATCGAGTTCAGCGTCGACTTCCCGCCCCGCGTCGCCCGCCTCGGACCCGAACCGCTCGACATCCCCTTCGACCAGTTCTCTTCCGCCCTCCAACGCCACAAGACCCGCATCAAGTCCCTGCTCCTCAACCAGACTTTCCTGCGCGGCGTCGGCAATATCTACGCCGATGAAGCCCTCTTCCGCGCCGGCATTCATCCCCAGGCGCTCACCCAACGCATCCGCCGCCACCGCGCCCGCAAACTCTACGACGCCATCGTCGCCGTGCTCACCGAGGCCATCGCCGCCGGCGGTTCTTCCATCTCCGACTACGTCGATGCCGAAGGCCGCAAAGGCCTCTTCCAGTTCAGCCACCGCGTCTATCAGCGCACCGGCGAACCCTGCCCTGCCTGCCAGACCCCCATCCGCCGCGTCATCGTCACCCAGCGCAGCTCCCACTTCTGCCCCCGCTGCCAGCGGCGCTAGCATTGCAAGTAACTGAAACCTGGGCGCCAAGCGTCGCATCTCTAGTTGCGTGGCACACTAGTGCTTATAGGAGATTCTCAAAAGTGAATCGTATCTGCCGTTACCTTCCGCTGCTGTTCTGCATTCCCTTCGCCTACGCGCAAAGCGCCCTCGATGTCAACGTGGGTTTCGGTACCGCCCACGATAAGGGGTCCGGCGCCGGCATTGATTCCAGCACCGGCGCCAGTTGCACTACCGGCGTCACGTGCCTGCAGACACCGGCCCTGAGCGGTTTCTTCATGGGATTCGGCGGCACCATCATGCTCACCAAGCGTGTCGGCTTCAGCGGCGAAGCCAGTCTCCAGCCTAGAAAGCAGGATTATGCCGGCTTCCAGGCCAGGCAGATTTTCTACGACGTGAATGGCGTGTTCGCCCCGGTGAACGAGAAGAAGGTCATCGTGCGGTTGGAGGGCGGAGTCGGCGGCGCCACCACCAGTTTTTCCTTCACCGCAAGCTCTTGCGTGGGCACCGCGGTTTGCCAGACTCAGTCCCAGGCGGTGGGAAGCTCCAAACACTTCCAGGTCCATGCGGGGCTCGGTGTCCAGCTTTATGTGACCGAACACGTCTTCATCCGCCCGCAGTTCGACGTGCACTTCGTTCCCAACTTCACCAATCAGTGGGGCAGCAATCTGGCTCCATCCGCCATGGTCTGGATCGGCTACAGCCTCGGCGACCGGTAAAGTAGGACAGACCATCGCCTTTCGTGGTCTGTCAATGCCTCCAGCAGCCTATACCTATTCGCCCATCCCGGCGCCTGTGCCGCCCTCACCGCCCGCCAGATCGTCGAACGCCTGCGGCGGATTGTAGTACAGAATGCGCTGGCAACTCTCGCAGAACAGAATCGTTTCCGTGCGCTTCACGTCCTGGAAGTATTGCGGCCGCAGCACCATGTAGCATACCGTGCAGCGGCCCTCCACTACCTCGGCCACCGCCACTCCCTTACGCCCCTTGCGCACCCGCTCATACTGCTGGTACGTCGCCGGCGTAATCTCTTTGACGATACTGGCCCGCTCGGTCCCTAACCCGCTCGACGCCTTCTGATCCACCGCCGTCCGCTCGCGAGCCAGCGCCTTCTCGCCTTCCACCTGCGCCTTCTCTTCCTTCAGCGCTACCTCCGCCGCCTTCACGTTCTTCTCCAGCGGCTCCGATTCCCCCATCATTTCCAGAATGCGGTCTTCCAGCTTGCGGATCTCCTTCTGGCAGAATTCGATCTCCTTCTGGAAGGCGCCGTACTGCTCGTTCGTCTTGGCGCTGAGCATCTGATCCTTCAGCTTGGAGATCTTCTGATCCTGCACCGGGATGTCGGTCTCGCACTTCTTCCGCTCTTTTTGATTGGCCGCCAGCGCGGCACGGTCCGCACCCAGCTTGCGCTCGTGCGCCACCAGCTTCTTCTCAATTTCCGCGATGTGCTTGGGCAGGGAGGCGATTTCGCGTGCGAGTTCCGCAAGACGATTATCGATTTCCTGCAGACGGATCACCAGCTTCAGGTCAAGGAGCATTACTTATGGCAGTGTAACACCCTACTCCGACCGCCGCAGTTCCACCTGCTTGTAGATCTCCTGCGTCTGCTCCAGGCTGGCAAACGTCATCCCCGGCAATCGCGCCGACGCCGTCCCCGCTGCCACACCCCAGCGCAGCGCTTCTACCCCATTGTTCTTGCGCTCCATCGCCCAGGTATATGCCGCCGACAGCGCGTCACCCGCGCCGATGGGACACACCGCGTCCACCCGCGGCGGCAGCGCCTCGAACAGACCTTCGCGAAACGCCCCCACCGCCCCCCGGCTGCCCAGCGAGAGCAGCACCGATTCCGGCCCCATCGTGCGGATCCGCTCCGCCGCCTCCAGGTAGTGCGTGCGCGTCAACAGCGTGCGCCCCAGCAGCCGATCCGCCTCCTGCTGATTCGGCGTCGCCACCGTCGGCCGCTCTTCGATTCCCCGGCGCAGCGCCTCCCCGTCCGCATGCAGCAGCGTCTTCACCTTCTTCTTGCGCGCCGCCGCGATCAACCTCCCGTAAAACTCTGGCGGCACGCCCGGCGGAAGGCTGCCGCACATCATCAGCCACGAGGCGCGGTCCAGCGTCTCCTTCACTACCCGCTCCACACGCTCCACTTCCACCTTGGAGAGTGTGGGCCCAACCTCGTTCAGATTCACCGTGAGCCCGTGCCTGTCCGTGATGGTCAGGTTGGTGCGGATCTCGTTCTCCACCGGCACCGCCTGAAACGGCAGGCCGCAGCCCTGCAACAATCCTTCCAGCCGCGTCCCGGCCGCGCCCCCGCAAATCAGCAACGCCAGCGTCTGCCCGCCGAAGGAGTGGATCACACACGACGCGTTGATGCCGCGCCCGCCCGCCGATTCTCTGCTCGAATTGATGTACGCCCGGTCTTCAAACGCCAGGCGGTCCACGCTGATCACCCGGTCAATCGTGGGATTAATGGTGAGAGTGACGATCAAGTCTAAAGTTTACCCCGCAATCCCGCCCTTCACCGCCAGAATCGCATCCAGAGCCGCACCCGTGCGGCGACCTTCCACCGCTTGGAAGCCCGCGCGCCGCAACAGGCCGGCATACTCACCGAGGCTGCGCTCCCTGCCTTCGGTCACAATCAACATGTTCAGCGATTGCATGTTTGCCGCTAGCGGCCCCACGCCATCTTCTTCCAGCAGCTTCTCGCCGATCAGCAAGGCCCCGCCCTCCGGTAGCCGTCCAACAATCCGGCCCAGCAACCGCTCGATCTTGCCCTCCGTCCAGTCGTGCAGAATCCGCCCGACGTAATACAAATCGGCCGCCGGTAACTCATCTTCGAAAAAATCCCCCCCCACGACGTCAATCCGTTCGCAGGCCCTCGATTTCGCTACCTGTTCGCGGGCCAGCGCCGTCGCCCGCGGCAGATCGAACACCACGGCGTGCAGTTCCGCATAGCGTTCGCAGGCCGCAATCGCCAGATGTCCCGTGGCCCCGCCCAGGTCCACCAGGCGGCGAAACCGCCCCAGGTCGAACGCGCTCACCAGTTCGGGCGAGGTCAGCATGCCGAACCCGTGCATCCCCATCAGGAAATCCCGCATGGCGTCGTCGGTGCGGAAGAAAGCGCTGAAGATCGGCCCTGCCAGGCCGAAGCTCTGCGTCCAGCGATGCGTGCCTTCGCGCACGGCGTCCTCCAGATGGCCCCACATGGGGTACAGCGCCTCATCGGAATACCGCACATACCCCCGCATCGAGAGCGCGCTGCCCGTGTAGAGATAGGTCTCCGCCACCGCATCGTTCGCGTACACCCCAGCGTCCTTGCGCACCAACCCGAGCGCCGCGCAGCCGTCCAGCAGGCGCCCCATCGCATCCGCGTTCGCGCCCAGCCTCGCCGCCAGTTCCGCCGCCGAAGCCGGCCCGTCGTGCAGCGCGTCGAAGACGCCCATCGATACCGCGGTGAACATCGTCTTCGAGTGGCGGAAGGCCTCGATCAGCTCCAGCACCGGCTGCGGATTCGGAAGATTCGTCATAGGTGCCGCAGGTGGTCGTACCCCAGCGGTGGCAGCGGCGCGCCGTCCATCTCTACCGCGCCCGCCGTTCCCTTACGCATCGTACCAATTCGCGTCAGTGCCAGCCCCTCGAATGCATCCGGCGCCCTGACCCGCGCCGGCGCCGTGAATAACAACTCGTAGTCCTCCCCGCCGTGCAGCGCCTGTTCCAGCGTGGCCCCGCGATACACCGGCGGCGCCGCAATCTCCGCGCGCAGCCCCGAAGCCGCACACAAACGGTGCAAATCAAGCGAGAGCCCGTCGCTCAGGTCCATCGCCGCCGTCGCCCCCAACCGGGCCCGCAGAAACCGCCCCAGCGCCAGCCGCGGCTCGGGCCGTTTATGCCGCAGCCAGGCCCTGCCGCGCCCCGCCGCCAACCCCAGCGCCGACCCTCCCAGCGCGCCCGAGACATAGATCGCGTCGCCCGCCCGCGCCCCGTCCCGCCGCAGCGCCGTCCCCCGCGGCACCGTCCCCGCCACCACAATGTCGCACAACACCCGCTCCGTCCGCGCCAGGTCCCCGCCAATCAGCGCCGCCCCCGCGCGCTCCGCCAGCCCCAGCAGCCCGCGATAAAACCCGTCCAGCCATCGCCCATCCACCCAAGGGGCCACCGCTAGCGAAAGCAAACAGAAGCGCGCTTCACCCCCCATCGCCGCGATATCGCTCAGCCCTCGCGCCAGCGCCTTCCAGCCCACGTCCGCCGCCCCGTGCGTTGGGCGAAGAAAGTGCGTCCCTTCGAGCAACATATCCGTGGTGTAGAGCCAGTCTTCCCGCGTCCCCCGCGGCCGCACGATGGCGCAGTCGTCGCCGATCCCCAGCACCACCCCCGCCGCCCGCGGCAGCCCCACCCGCCTCCGCAATTTCTCAATCAGTTCCGGTTCGTTCACTGTTTCTCCACCGCTCCCGAGTGTGGGGCAGTTGGGCAAGCTGCGCGCGACCCAGAGGGTACCCCGTTTACCAAATCCGAGCGAAGCTCGGATGTCAAAATTCCCAAGTCTTGAA
>JADGNS010001105.1 GCA_017883355.1 Candidatus Solibacter sp. | reverse complement strand
TCATTCCCCGCCCCCCGCTCCGCCACTTGTTATCCTGTCTTTTGGCGGAAACCACACAGAAGCGCATAGTAGTGGCCATCGACGGGCCGGCGGGAGCGGGGAAAAGCACCATCGCCAAAGGGCTGGCGGCACGCCTGGGGTTCACCTACATCGATACCGGCGCCATGTACCGCGCCGTGGCGCTGTGGGCGGTGCGCCAGGGGGTGGACCACGGTGACATGCATCGCATGGAGCAGCTCGCCATCGCGGCCGGGATCGGCCTTACCCCCGGCCACATCTCGCTCAACGGCGAGGACGTGACCGATGCCATCCGCACCCCCGAGGTTGCCGGCGGCGCCTCCAGGATCGCCGTGATTCCGGGCGTGCGGCGCGCCATGGTGGCCAAGCAGCGAGAGATCGGCGAGCGCACCAGCGTGGTCATGGAAGGCCGCGACATCGGGACCGTGGTGTTTCCGGGCGCCCAGGTGAAGATCTTCCTGGACGCCAACCCCGCCGAACGCGTGCGCCGCCGCTGTGCGGAGATGCGCGCCAAGGGAGAGACCGTCGACGCCGAACAACTCGCCGCCCAGATGAAGGAGCGCGACCAGCGCGACTCGACGCGCGCCGACGCTCCACTGGCACAGGCGCCGGACGCGGTCTATCTGGATTCCACCACCCTCGGCATCGAGGAAGTGATCGAATCCATCCTCAAAATCGTGCGCTCGCGCGTCACAAACGGAAGGGAATACCGTTGAAAAACCTGCTGGTGATGAAGTTCGGCGGCACGAGCGTGGGCAGCGCTGCCCGCATGCGTGTGTCGGCGGGGTTGGCCGCCGCGGAACAGAAGAATCGACCCGTAGCCATCGTGGTATCGGCGATGAGCAAGGTCACCGACCTGCTGCTCGATACCATGCGCCACGCCGAGGCCGGCGACCGCGACGGCATGGAGAGCAATCTGGCGCGCCTGCGCGAGCGCCACGAGGAAGCCTGCCGCGAATTGCTGCCGGCGGCGGACCAGGGCGCCGTGCTGGCCCAACTCCACGACGTCATCGACGAATTCGAGCGCATCGTGAATGGCATGGCGATGCTCGGCGAGCGGCCCCCGCGATCGGTGGACGAAGCCGTTGCCGTGGGCGAGCGCCTGTCCGTAGTCCTGGTGAGCGAGTTCCTGCGCGTCAGCGGTACGCCTTCGGTGGGCGTCAACGCGCGCGACGTGGTGGTGACGGACGCGGTCTTCGGCAACGCATCGCCCCTGATGGAGCCCACGCGGGTCAAGGCGCAGGAGAAGCTGCTGCCGTATCTGGAGCAGGGCCTGCTGCCCGTGATCACCGGATTCAACGGCGCGTCCGCCGATGGGCGGCCCACCACGCTCGGCCGCGGCGGCAGTGATTTTTCGGCCTCCATCCTGGCCGCCGCCCTCGACGCCGCCGAATTGTGGATCTGGACCGACGTGGATGGCATCATGAGCGCGGACCCGCGCCTGGTGCCGGACGCGCAGGTGCTGGAGGAGATCACCTACGCCGAGGCGGCCGAATTGGCGTACAACGGCGCCAAAGTGCTCCATCCCCGGACGCTGGCGCCGCTGGTGGAGAAGAAAATTCCCGTCTGGAGCAAGAACAGCTTTGCGCCGGAGAAGCCCGGAACGCGGATCGTGCCCTCCATGGCCGTCCCGCAAGGGGCGCGGGCCGTAGCCTCCATGCGCAATGTGGCGCTGGTATCGCTGGAACCGGCAAGCGCCGAAATGAACGGCGTGCAACTCATGGCGCGGTCGCTCGACGCCATCGCGCGGGCCGACGTGGAAGTCCTGGTGGTTTCCAGCTCCAGCTACCGGCAGAACTTCTGCCTGCTGGTGCGCGAAGACGAATTGGAGCGCTCCCTGCACGCGCTGGAATCGGCCCTGGCCCTGGAGTTGGCGCACCACTACGTGCGTCCCATCCAGGTGGACCGCAACGTCGGCCTGCTGGCCGCGGTGGGCGAGGGCATGCAGGGCAAGCCCGGCCTGGCCGGCCGCATCTTCACCGCGATCTCGCGCGTGCAGGTGAACGTCATCGCCATCGCGCAAGGATCGAGCGAACTCACCATCGCCGTAGTGGTGCGCCGCGACGGTCTGGAAAAGGCCGTGAAAGCCGTGCATGCGGAGTGCGGCCTGGGCATGCGCCCGCCCGTTCCGGTGTTTCCCTTCGGCCAGTCCGAAGGCCGTGCGCCGCGCGGCAAACGGTAGGTTTTTTCGTTATACTGGTGTTTTCCCCCTTAGAACACAGGAGTTCTGTCAACATGTTTGATCTGTTTCGAAGCCGAGATAAAGCCGTGCGCATCCTCTTGGGAGCGCTGCTGGTGCTGGTTGCCTTTTCCATGCTCACCTACCTGGTGCCCAACTACAACAACGGGTCGACCAGCTCGGACATGGTGGTCGCGGAAATCGGCAAAGATTCCATCACTCTGGCCGAGACGCAGCGCCTCATTCAGGCTACGATCAAAGGCCGTCAGTTGCCGGTGGACATTTTGCCGACCTACATCCCCCAGATGGTGGACCAGATGGTGACCGAGCGGGCCATGGCGTTGGAGGCTGAGCGCCTCGGCATACAGGTGAGCGATGCCGACGTGGCGGA
>JADGNS010001104.1 GCA_017883355.1 Candidatus Solibacter sp. | reverse complement strand
TCCAGATTCGCCGACCCGGTCTCCGCCTTCATCGCTTCCGGCGTCGAGCAGCGAATCAGCTTGCCTTTGTGCATCAGCCCCACGCGATTGCAGCGCTCGGCTTCGTCCAGATACGCGGTGGTCATGAAGATGGTGATTCCGTCCCGCAGCAGTTGGTACAGAATGGCCCAGAAATCGCGGCGCGAGACCGGGTCCACGCCGTTGGTGGGCTCGTCGAGAAAGAGAATCCGCGGGCGGTGCAGCAGGGTGCACATCAGGGCCAGCTTCTGCTTCATGCCGCCCGAGAGTTGGCCGGCCAGCCGCGTGCGGAACGGCTCCATGCGGGTCATGCGCAGGAGTTGCGCCGTCAGGTCCGCGCGCGTCTGCCCCGTGATGTCGAACAGGTCCGCATAGAAGACCATGTTCTCTTCCACGGTGAGGTCCTGGTACAACCCGAAGCGCTGCGCCATGTAGCCGATCTGATCTTTCACCGCGCGCGATTCGCGCGCCACATCGTGGCCCGCCACGCGGGCGCTGCCTTCGCTCGGGTCCATCAGTCCGCACAGCATGCGCAGCGTGGTCGTCTTGCCCGCGCCGTCCGGCCCCACCAGCCCGAAGATTTCGCCCTTGGCCACCGTCAGGTCGAGGTGGTCCACCGCCGTCAGTTCGCCGAAGCGCTTGGTCAGGCCGCGAGTTTCGATGATGGTCTCCATCATTGCCCCAGCAGGATTTCGGCGTCCGCCGGCATGTTGGACTTCAGCTCGCGCCCCGGATTCTCCACCTCGATCTTCACCCGGTACACCAGCTTCACCCGCTCCTGCTGCGTCTGGATCTGTTTCGGCGTGAACTCCGCTTCCGAGGCGATGAACGTCACGCGCCCGTTGTAGACCTTGCCCGGATACGAATCCGTGGTGACGCGCGCCTTGGAGCCGATCTTGACTTTCCCCAGGTCCGTCTCATTGATGTAGCCGCGCAGCCACGGATGATCGATGTCGCCCACGGTGACCACCGTGGTGCCCGGCGCCAGGACTTCGCCGGCATCCGCCGCCTTGACCAGCACCACGCCATCCACCGGCGACGCCACCACGGTATCGGCGAGTTGCGTATCGACCAGCGCCAGGCTGGCTTGGGATCGCGCGATTTCCGCCCGCCGCGTAGTGATCTCCTGTTCGCGCCGCTTCAACTCCAACTGACTCGCCTCCGCCATCTTCACCGCCCCGCGCGCCCGCGCCACCTGCCCAACCTGGGCGTTGACGAGTTCGACCCGGGGACCGGCCACCACCAAAGCCTCGCGCTCCCGCACCTGCTTCAGCACCGCCTGCGCGCTCTCGAAACGGTTGCGGAATTGGTCGTATTGCGCGGTGGAAATGTCATCGTTCTTATACAGTGTCTGCGCCCGATCCCAATCGCGCTGGGCCCGCTCCACTTCGCTGGCCGCCGCGTCGACGGCAGCTTTGGCATCCAGCTTTTCCTGCGGCCGCGCACCGTTTTGCAACTCGGCCAGGCGGGCCTCCACGCTGGTAACGTCGGCGCGCCGCGTCTCGAGGTCGGCGGCCAGACTCGCCCGCTGGAATTCGACGGCGGTCTGCGCTTGCGCCAGTTGGGATTGGCTGGAAGCCAGGCCCGCCGTCTCGCGTTCGCGCTGCGTCAAGAGCTGATCGCGGTCCAGGCGGGCGATGACCTGCCCCTTTTTCACCGCGTCGCCCTCGTCCACCGTGCGCTCCAGCAGCCGCCCGGCGGTCTTGAACGCGATGGTGACTTCGTTCAGCTCGATATTCCCGGAAAGGATGAGGCGGTTGTCCGGTGTCTTTCCCATGCCGCGGAACGCCCAAATCGCGGCCCCGGCAGCCGCCAGAATCAGTACGACGATCAGAATTCGTTTACGCATAGACGCTTCCTCAAAAATCGACGTGGGGCAGGTAATCCTGCCTGCCGCCGGCTTTCCAGCCGGCGTCTGGACGCGCTGGAAAGCGCGTCCGCAGCCAAGATTGGCTGCCCCACCAAGTCCTTACTCCACGCTCTTGCGCACGGCGCCCATCGCCTGCGCCAGGTCGATCCTGCCCACGTTGTAGTTGTATAGCGCGGTGGTCTGGTTGTCGCGCGCGCGCTCCAGACGGCTTTGCGCATCGGTCACTTCCACCCCGATGGCGACTCCAGCCTCGTACCGCCGGCGCGCCTGCGCCAGCTCGTTCTCCGCCAGTTCCAGCCCTTCCCTCGCAACCTTCACCTGCTCTTCCGCCGAGTGCAGCGCATCCAGCGCCAGGCGAACATCCAGCTCGATCTGCTCCTTGAGATCGTTGGTCTTCACCTTCTCCGCGCGATATTGCGACGCCGATTCCGCCCGCCGCGCGTCGCGCCGCCCCCCATCGAACAACGGCACGCGCACCGAAATCCCGATGGTCCGCGTCGGCAGGGAGTTGTCGAAGCCGGTTCCGCTCGACCCGTAATCGCCGAATGCCGCTACCGTGGGCAGCCGCTCCAGTTTGGTGGCGCTCGCCGAGAGCCGCGCGGTCGACTCGCGTTCCTGCTGCGCCACCAGATCCGGCCGCGTGTTCATTGCCTGCGCCTTCGCCTGCTCCATCGTCACCGCGTCCACCGGGACGTATTGCAG
>JADGNS010001103.1 GCA_017883355.1 Candidatus Solibacter sp. | reverse complement strand
CGCAGTGGCTCGAGTTCGACGCTGCCGCACGTGCATTCGACTACAACAGCTTCGGGTCGGGCACGACGTACAAGCTGAGCCTCCTGTTCAAGACCGCGGGCGCCGAGTTTCAGTTCGCTGCCATTCAGGTCGACGCTAGCGCCGAGGAGGTCTTTGGCGGTCAGCGTGTAGCGGTTGGAGGACATGGGGACTGCAAGGTCATGCGATGCCTCACGATCGGCATTGATGGCCAGGAGCGCGACGCCGCCCGGACGATCGCGCAGGCAGTGGGCGTAGAGGTGGACGCCCGGCGCCGGCGAAGTCCCGGCGTCGAGCACCGTCTTGCCCATCAGGTCGTGCCACAACAGGGCAGCCCAGTAGTTGGGCCTCGGCGTGAGGGTAGCCTCGTCGATCAAACCATAGTCGCTCGCCGCCAGCGTATTGTGAGCAACTACCTGGACGCCGCGTTTTGCCAACCGGCCAAGCTGGTCCAGATAGCGGAAGCTATCGATAAAGCTCGCCGCCCAGGGGTTTCCACCGCAGGCTGTCTCGGCGGTTTCCGTCAGCCATAGCGGTTTGCCCGGCTCAAAGCGATCGCGCAGGCCGGCGTAAAAGGCGGCGTCGCGGCCGGTACGCGAAAGCCACTCCTGGGAGAGTGCGGCGCCAGCGGTGGTCTGCGCGGCGCCCATGGGAGCGCAGCGCCTGGAAGTCGCGCCGTAGAAGTGATACGAGAATGCATCCAACCCGCGGCCCGTCGCCGTGAGCATATCCTGCGTCCTCACCACGGACATTTCGCCAACCCCCATCGGGGCCGCCTCACCGATCGATCCGGGGCCGAGGATGAGCATGTCCGGGGCAGTCTTCCTGGCGAAGGCTAGAAAGACTGTAAAATCGCGCCCATAAGCCGAGGCATCATAGCCCTTGGGCGCCCCTCCCATGGCTGCGAAGGTCGGTTCGTTAAAGAACTCGGCCCCCGCGATGCTGCCGCCGCTGGCTTTGGTGAACGCCAGGAACTTGCGCGCCTGATCCGGAGTCCAGACCCCTTTGGCATCGCGCACGCCGTCGCTGATGCTGAACGAGGTGACGATCTTCGCATTCACGGCACGCGAAAAATCCACGACGCCACGCCATTGAGGCCGCGTCAGCACGCCGCCAAAGCCTGCCGGTGGAGCGGCCGGAGGGGGAGCGTCGGAATCGTGGAAATAAGTGGAATTTGCCCAAGTTCCGCTGACGCGCATGTAAGACGGTCCCAGGGCTGTCGCCAGTTTGCGCAACCGCGGGCTGGCAAGATCGATCGGTGAGCGAGTGCGAAACGCCGCGAGGTCGATGCCCGGCGTGGCGAGTTTTGCCGCAGGCGCGGTTTCAGCGGCAGCGCCGGACTTGTTGTAAGACGCCCAGAACCGTCCGCCGGTGACTTCCACCATCTCCACATTGAACGACTGAAAGCGCTCATCCACCGTGCCGATGCGCGGCATCCTGGCTGGCGCGACTGCGATGGAGTCCGCGCCGAACATCGCCGGCAAAGACGCGGTGACGGCCAACATAGTCCATGCGGCGGCTGCTACGAATTGAAAACGAGTGTAGTGATTCATGCTATCCCTTCAGATCGCGGAACGCTTCCTCGATTTCCCGTTTCGCTTCGGGCGTGGGGACGATCAACGGGAGGCGCGGCGGACCACCGTAGTAGCCGTTCAGGTCCATCGCGTACTTGAGGCCGGGGACGCCATACTTCGAGGTGACCAGCGCCGAAGCGCGGCCGATGCGGTTCTGCCAGTCCAATCCGGCTGCCTCTTCGCGGGTTTTATAGGCTTCCCATATGGCGATCACCGAATACGGCGCGGCGTTGGCATAGGCGAGGATGGCTCCGCAGGCGCCCATCAACAGCGACGGCCACAGCGTAGGAGCGGAGCCCACCAGCACCTGGAAGCCGTGCTTCACCTCACGGATCATCTGCATGACCTTTTCCAGGTTGCCCGAGCTTTCCTTGATGGCGATGATGTTGGGATGCTCGCTCAACCCAACCACCGCCTCCACCGAAATATCGACGCCGGTGGTCTGCGGCCAGTTGTAGATGATCAGCGGGATTTTGCACTGGTCCGCCACGGCGCGGAAGTAGAGCATCTGCGCGTCGGTGCGGTTGATCAGATTCTTGTAGTAGTGCGGCGTGCGGACCATCGCCGCCTTGTAGCCCATTTCGGCGGCGCGATTGGTCAGCAGCACGGTTTCACGCACGCTCTCCACGCCCGTGCCGGCGATCAGCAACTTCTCCGGCGCGGCGTATTTGGCCACCTGCTCCCAGACGGCGTACTTTTCCTCCGGCATGAGCATCACGCTCTCCCCGGTGGAGCCCATGACGACATAGCCGGAGAGCGTCGTGAGGTTCCACTTCTCCACGTTGTGCTGGATCTTGGAGACGTAAATGTTCCCGTCGTGGTCGAATGGGGTGGCGATTGGTGGGAAAATACCTTGTAGCTTCATGTCGGGTGTAATTCCAAAATAGCATCTGGCACCATGGGGATGGTTCAAGCATGTTCTCTCTCGAAATCGATTGCGATCCGGAAGACCACGATCTGCTGATTGCCGAGCTCTGGGAGCAGGGCTCAGCCGGCATCG
>JADGNS010000133.1 GCA_017883355.1 Candidatus Solibacter sp. | reverse complement strand
GGCTTGACGATCCAGCCCTGTATGGTCTTCCCATCGGATGCGTACTGGATTTCTTCCACCGCGCCCCGATCGCGAGCGGCCAGCAGTGCGGCGTTGGCGGCGGCGAGTTGCAGGGGCTTGGCCGGCAGGTCCACCGGGAACGCGACCAGTTCGGCGGACGCGGTGGCGGTTTGGCGAACCGCGGCCGCGCGCCCGTTATCGGCCAGTGAAAAACCGCGCAGACGCTCCGCCGCATTCGTCACCTGGCGCACCGAACCATCGGCGCGCGCCGCGTAGACATGGGTAGCGCCGCGATCGTCGGCCAGGAAGTAGACGGTGCGCGAGTCGTTGCTCCATTGCACCTGGGACACATCGCGATCCAGCGCGCCGGCCAGCACTTTGACGCGGGTGCCATCGGCGTTGGCCACGTAGAGCTTGGTGATGACGTAGCTCTGCATCTTGGCTTCGCGCGCCATCCAGGCGATGCGGCTGCCATCGGGCGAGGGCACGGGCGCGTAATCCGGACCCGGATGGCGCGTGATCTGGCGGCGCTCGCCGCTAGCGACGCGCACTGCGTAAATCTCGCCGCCCTCCAGGGCGTTCGCGGCATCCGGCGGCGGCGCGGCGGAGAGCAGAATCGACTGCCCGTCCGGCATCCAGGCGGGCTCGCCGAGTATGTCGAGAGCGGCGTCGAGAGCGCCGAGCGGGAAGGCGCGCACCGTGCCGCCCGCCGCGGGAACTACGAAGAGTTGCCCGCGCGCCGGCGGCGGCCGAAGCAACGCCAGGATGGCGGCAGGCGCCCAGGCGGCGGGCGGCGGCGCTTCCGCCACACGCGCGGTAAAGGCGAGCGACTTCCCGTCCGGCGACCACGCCACCGTCAGCGGCGCATCATGCAACTGGGTGATTCGCCGGTCGGCGCCGGAATCCAGCCGCCGCACCCAAATCTGCGGCGTTCCGTCCCGGTCCGAAAGGTAGGCGAGCGACGCGCCGTCGGGCGACCAGGCGGGCGACGTGTCGCGCCACGGCCCGTCGGTCAGGCGGCGCGGTGCCCCGCCGGCAGTCGACACGGTCCACAGATTGGCGCAGGCGCGGTCCCTCTCGCGCTGGTTCCAGCGCTCCACGTAGACCACGGCAGTGCCCTCGGAATTGATCCGCGGGGTGCCGATATCGCGCCAGTTCCACCAGTCCGCGGGAGTGAACGGCTCCCCGGCGTGCACACGGGCGGCGACGAAAAGCAGAAGGCAAAGGGCGAAACGCAAGACTGAAGCTCCGGACGCACTCAGTCTCGCACATCCCCCGGCGGAGTCCAACTCCCGGTGCGACAGTGGCCGGCCAGGTCTACCGTTACCAGCTCAGGCGGAGCATCAGGTTCATCAGCGGCTGCCCGCCGAAGGATGCCGTGGTTTGGTCTCCGGTGATCTTGCCGAACAACTGGGGACTCTTGAAGTCCACCTGGTTGCTGGGCGCATTGAAGCCCCAATTGTGGAACGGATTCTGGAAATCCATGCGCACTTGCATGTTCCAGTGTTCTTTGAACGCGAAGTTCTTCTTCACCGATGCCTGCGTGTAGATGAGGCCCGGCCCCGTCACGATGTTGCGGCCGGCATTGCCCGGAGTAAACGCCGCGGGCGCCGCAAAGCAGCTCACCGGCAGCAGCGGGTTCTCCAGCGCCTGGTTGAACCGTGCGCCGCCGATCTTGCTTCCCAGCCCAAACTGGGGCATGGAAATGTCGCTGCAGGTCAGGTTCGGAACCAGGTTTCCGAATTTGCTGGGGTAGTAGTTAAAGGGACTGTTGGCGAAGCTGAAGCTCATCGGATTCCCCGTCTCCACGGTCTGAATCCACGCCAGCTCCCACCCGCCAAGCACCAGATCGCCCACGCGGTTCTTGTTGAGGAAGTGGCGGCCCTTGCCTACTGGAAGTTCGTAGGTGAAGTTGGCCACCAAGAGGTGCTTGCGGTCGTATCCCGCCCGCCCCTTATTGAGGTTACGGTTTTCGACGGGCGCCACGCCGCTGCAAGTTCCGGAGTCGGAATCGCAATCGTCCAGCGCTTTCGACAACGTGTAGAAGCTGTTCAGCACCAGCCCCTGCGAGTAGCGCTTCTGAAACTGCACGGTGGCGGCATGGTAGGTGGAATGTCCGGTGTTGGACATGTAGTTGATGTTGCCGAACTGGGTGTAAGGCAGATAGTTCTGGGGCGCGGCAAAGGCGGCGTTCTGCAGAGTGGGGTTGCCGGCGCCGAAGCTGGTCGGAAACACGTTAATATTCCAGCTCTCCACCAGGTGCACGCCGGCCGATCCCTGGTACATCAATTTCACCAGGTTGTTGGCGCCGAACTGATATTCCGCGGTGGTATTCCAGTTCATTACGTAGCCGGGATGCAGGTTGCCATCCATCCAAAAGATGTTCCGCGACCCGTAGTTGGTCCCGACATAGGTGGCGGTGTTGTTGCCGAGAACGTTGTAGACCACCGGAGCGGGTCCCTGGCTAAGTTGAAATAGCGGCCGGGGATCGCCCGGGGCGCGCTGTTGCACTACCTGCGCCTGGTATTCGTCAAACTGTTGCAGCGCGTTGGGGAATCGGATATCGACGGTGCTGATCCCGAAGCCACCGCGGAACACCCACCTCTCCGCCGGGTGCCACGCCATGCCGAGGCGCGGCTGGAAATTCCTCAGGCTGCGCTGGCTCAACCCGTTCGCGGGGTGGACAATGGCGCCCATTTTGCCGGTCACCGGATCCACCGTGGTCGGGCTGAAGTTGCTCGTCAACCCGTGCGCGGTATGGAAGGGACTCTCGGTGGACCAACGGACACCCAGATTCAGGGTCAGCGTTTTCGAGACCTTCCAATCGTCCTGGAGGTACAGGCTGTTGACGGAGTCGCGCGGCAGCCACGTGGTGGTGTACTTGGTAAAGTTGGCCGCGGCCACGCTTCCCAGTTCGAGTCCTGCCAGGAGGTTGCCGGTATTCGGCACGGCTGACCCGTTCGCCTGCAACCCGGCGGTCATGTTGTCGAACTGGAAGACTCCGCTCGGCTGTCCCAGTTGGAAGTAGTTCGCGCGGAAATACAGAATCTCGTAGCCCGCTTTGAGGGCATGTGTGCCGGCCATCTTGCTAAAATCGTCGCGGAAGGAAAGCGTTTCCCGGACCTGCCGGGACGGACCGGGCACCGTGAGGCCGTACATCGTATTGAGCGCGGGCGCCGCCGAGTTGCCCGACGCCGCCGTCGAGCTGAAAGACGGCATCAGTTCCGGGCTGTCGTTGGGAATTCCCAGCGTTCCCGCCCAATTTTGGTTGTAGGAGGGCACGAACGTGTCGGTGCGGGCGCGATAGTAGCCGATGCGGATATCGTTGAGCATGGTCGGCCCGAATAGCTTGGTGGCGCCAATGGACAGGTTCCGTTGGGTAAACGGAATCAGGACGCCGTTGGCCCCGTCGAAGGCCGGAATCGCGATGCTGGTGGGCCGTTGCAAGCCGCCTTGGTGGTTGTATGTGTAGCTGCCGTAGAGCTTGAAATCCGAACTAAACTGCTGATCGATGCGCTGCGAATAATCTTCAAAGAACGTTCGCGACTTCGACGCCCAGGTGTAGTTGCTCACCGGCCCCGTGCTGAGCAGGGTACCAACCGTATTTGGGGGCACCCAGGGATTCAACGCGAGGATTTTCGAAGCTACCGGATCGAAACGGTTCTTCGGCACGATACTGCCCGGGAGCGGATCGCGCGCCCAGGTGCCATCGTTAAGCTGGCGCGTGGTGAGCGGGTCGTATAGCGGCAGGCCCGCTCCGCCGAACGTGAAGTCGCCGCCCAGCGACGCCGGCGTCGGCGTCTGGCTGGTGAAAGCAGCCGACTTCTTCTCAATCAACTTCTGGTACCCGAAGAAGAAGAAGGTCTTGTTGCGGCCGTCATAGACATGGGGGATGTATACCGGCCCGCTGGCGTTGGCATCCGGCTGCATGAACCAGGCGGGCACGCCGTTGGGAGCGCCCGGTTGCGGGTCGGAGGTCTTGTACAGGTTGAAGAACTGCCGGTGAGTCATGCGGCGCGTACGGCCGAGGTCGGCCGCAATCCCGTGGAATTGATTCGTGCCGCCCTTCTTGACCACGTTGACCACGCCGCCGGTGGTGTGGCCGTACTCGGCGGGGAGGGTGCCGGTCAGCACTTTCACTTCGTCCACCGCGTTCTCCACCGGTTTAATATCCGTGCCGCTGCTCGATTGCGGATCGTTGCCGAACGTGCCATCTTCGAAGACGGCCGTGCCGGTGGATCTCTGCCCCGCCACGTTGAAGCCTCCCAGGGACCCGCCATAGGCGTAGCCGTTCTGGGTCATTCCGGGGTTCAGGTTCATGGCGTTGAGTACGTATCGCTGGTAGAGAGGCATCTTGTACAGGGTCTCGCCCTCGGTGAGCGATCCGGACGCGGACGTCTCGGTCTCCAGCAGCGTGCCTTGGGCCGAGACCTGGACCGATTCGGTCAGTTGGCCGATTTCCATTTTGACGTTCACCGGCAGGACGTCGCCGGTGCGAAGATCCAACCCCGTCTGCACGGTCCGCTTGAAACCGGCGGACTCGAAGGTCAGGCGATACAGGCCCGGCTGTAGAGCCTGTACGCGATACAGCCCCTCCGAGTTCGTCTCGGCTCGCGATTCGAAGTTGGTGTCGATATGGACCACCGTAACCTTCACGTTCGCGATGGCGGCTCCTTGTGGGTCAGTCACCGTTCCTGTGAGCGTGCCCGTATTCATCTGGCCGAACGACGGTGCGGCAAGACTCAGACCTATGACGAGTGCCGCCGCAGCGGCCGTCGAACGAAGAAAGCGTGCTCTTTTATACATGAGTTCCCCTCTTCCCCTTCCACCCGGGGGTGGTTGATTTCGGACTAACGAAATCCTGGCGTCAATTATATGCCTTAAAGTATTCGCCGAAACAGGGGAATTCACGGTGTATTACCTCACATCGGCGCCGAATTCTGTGTGCCGCGAAGGTTTCTTTGCGTTCGGCGCGCCCGGGCGCGAAACACACCTTCCCGATTGCACTTACAATATCCTTTCCACCATGCTGAAACCCGTCGTTACCTTCGGTGAAATTATGCTCCGCCTGGCGCCGCCGGGCATGGAGCGCTTTCTGCAAAGTCCCGAGTTCGTGGCCACGTTCGGCGGCGGCGAGGCAAATGTCGCCGTCGCTGTGGCGCAACTCGGCTTGCCGGCGGCGTATGTCACCGTGCTGCCAGCCGCCAACCCGATCGCCGATGCCGCGATCGGCGAACTGCGGCGCTTCGGCGTGGACACCTCGCGGATCGTGCGCGGCCCCGGCCGCATGGGCATTTACTACCTGGAAGCGGGCGCCAATCAGCGCGCCTCCAAGGTGGTCTACGACCGCGCCAACAGCGCCATCTCTCTCGCCAGGCCGGGCGATATCGATTGGGACCGGGTGTTCGACAACGCCGGCTGGTTCCACATCACCGGGATCACGCCGGCCATCAGTGCTCTGGCGGCGGAATTGTCGCTCGAATCCATGCAGAAGGCGCGCCAGAAGGGGCTGACGGTTTCCTGCGACCTGAACTATCGCAAGAACCTGTGGAAGTATGGCAAGACGGCCACCGAAGTGATGCGCAAACTCACCGAGTACGTGGATATCGCCATCGCCAACGAAGAGGACGTGCAGATGGCGCTGGGCATTGAGGCCGGCGTCGACGTACACTCCGGGGAACTGGATCGCGGGCAGTACGAGAAGCTGACCGCCCAGGTGCTGGAGGCGTACCCTTCGATGAAAGCCATCGCCATCACGCTGCGTGAATCCAAGAGCGCGTCGCATAACGGGTGGGCGGCCTGCATGAACGATCGCACCAGTTTCCTGGTCAGCCGGCACTATGACATCACCCACATTGTGGATCGCGTGGGCGGCGGCGATAGCTTCGCAGGCGGCCTGATTTACGGATTGCTATCGCTGGGGACGCACCAGGAGGCGCTGGAATTCGCCGTGGCGGCGAGTTGTCTGAAGCATTCCTTCATGGGCGATTTCTGTCGCGCCACGGTGGCCGAGGTGAACGCCCTGCTCACCGGCGATGGTTCGGGAAGGGTGCAACGGTAGCGCGTCGCGGTGACCTCGCGCTTTCGATTGCGGCGGGTGTACCGGTATACTTCATGTGGAAGCGTTAGAAATGACCGAATCCAGTTCGCCAGCGGTACTCGGCTACGAACCGCGCGCTGCCTTTGCGCAGCACGCCGACCCCACGATCGCCGATTGCCAGGGCAAACGCATCGGCATCCTGGTAGTCACGTACAACGCGATTTCCACGCTGATTCCCGTGCTCAAGCGCATTCCGCCCAGCGTGTGGAGCAACGTCGAGGAAGTGGTGGTGTTCGACGATGCCAGCCAGGATGGCACTTTCGAGCTGGCCATGGGCGTCAAGGCGGTTTGCGATGTGCCCAAGCTGCACGTCTTGAAGCACCCTAAGAATCTGGGCTACGGAGGCAATCAGAAGGCGGGCTACCGTTATTTTATTGAGAAGGGCTTCGACATCGTCGTGCTGCTGCATGGCGACGGCCAGTACGCGCCGGAGATTCTGGCGCAGCTTTACCGTCCGCTGGTGGCGGGCGAAGCCGATGCCGTGTTCGGCTCGCGCATGATGCGCACCTACGGGGGGCCGCTGAAGGGAGGGATGCCATTGTATAAGTATGCCGGCAACCGCATCCTGACCACCCTGGAGAATCGCGCGCTGGGGCTCAACCTCACGGAGTTTCACAGCGGATATCGCGCCTATAACCTGCACGCCCTGGCGCAGATCGATTTCTCCCGGATGACCGACGATTTTCACTTCGATACCGAGATCATCGTCAAACTGCACCATCAGGGCATGAGGATCCGGGAGGTTCCGATCCCGACTTACTACGGCACCGAACTGTGCAACGTGGACGGGCTGAAGTATGCGCGCGACGTGGTGCGCTCGGTGTGGCGCTACCGTCAGACCTGCCGCAGCGTGATGCGCGCGCCGGAATTCGCCGAGTACTTCGTCCACTACCCGATCAAGCACTCCAAGCACTCCAGCCACTACTATGCGCGCCAGTTCGTGGGGCGGGATCGGGATGTGCTGGATGTCGGGTGCGGCGAAGGGTTCTTCGCAGCGGAGTTGAAGAAGGATGGCAATCGCATGGTCGGCGTGGATGCGCTGCCCAGCGCCGGAGAACACGGGGCGCTGGAGCGCTACATCTCCGCGGATTTGAATACCGCGCAGCCGGAACTGGCGCGCCAGGCCGGAGAGCATGCGTTCGACCGGATTCTGCTGCTCGATGTGCTGGAGCACCTGGTGCAACCGGAACGCCTCCTGGCCGAGGTCCGTCCCGCGCTGAAGGAGAGCGGGCGGCTGGTGGTGTCGTTGCCCAACATAGCCAATATCACGGTGCGGCTGGCGCTCTTGTTTGGACGTTTTCCTTACTCGGATCGCGGCATTCTGGACCGCACGCACCTGCACTTCTACACGCGCAAGACGGCGCGCGCGTTCCTGGAGGAAAACGGGTGGGAGATCGTGGCGGCAAAGACCACGGTCATGCCGCTGGAACTGGTGCTGGGCCTGGATCCCGCCAATCCGCTGATGCGCGCCATCACCGCGCTGCTGGCCGCGGCCACCGCGCTGTTCCCGGGGTTGCTGGGGTATCAATCCGTCTTTCTGGCGAGGCCGTGCGGGTGACCCTTCGCCTGGCGGCGCCGGCCCTATTTGTGGCCACCCTGCTGCTGCTACCGTTTCTCAACAAGCCGTTCACCATCGACGATCCGCTTTTCTTGCGCGAAGCCAGACACGCGCTGGTAGACCCGCTGCATCCCGCCGATTTCGAGCAGGTGTGGAACGCCGGCGATCGCCAGAAGCTCTCGCAGTACCTGCTGGGCGGCACTCTGCCGGCGTATGTGCTGGCGCCCGTGGCGGCGCTCGGCGGACGCGAGTGGATGGCGCACCTCTACCAGTGGTTGCTGCTGTGCGGATTCCTGGTGGCCAGCGTATCGGTGGCGCGGCGCTTGGGCTGCGACCGGCGTCAGGCCAGTACCGTCGGCCTGTTGATCGCGTCCAATCCCGTCACGCTGGCGATGGCCGCCACCTGCATGCCGGACGTGATGGCGATGATGTTCGCCATGATGGGCATGGACCGCCTGCTGCTCTTCCGCGAGCGGCGGCGCTGGGGCGCCGGGCTAGCCGCGGGTTTGCTGCTTGCCTCCGCGGTGCTCTGCCGCGCCAGCACGGCGCCGCTCCTGTTGGTGGCGGCGCTCCTGCTCATGCCGGCGACCGGGAAGCGCGCGGCCGAGTGCCTGTGGCCGCTGGGCGTCGCGGTGGTGGTGGCGGCGATGTTCCTCAGTCTGAATCGCGGGCCGGCGGCCCACGCTACCCTGGGCGGCGCGTTTCAGACACTGACTTCCATGCGTAACGTGCCGCGCAATCTGGTGGCGTTCCTTGGCTACCAGGCGCTCACCGGACCGCTGCTGGTTTACGCCTTACTCGCGCGCGGGCGAAAGTTCGCGGGTGTCGTGGCCGCGCTGGTGGCGCTGGGAATCGCGTTGTCCATGGTTGCCGGATCGGCCAACCTGGTGCTGTACGCGATCCCGGCCGCACTGGGCATCTGCTTCCTCCTGGCCAGCGCGGGTGTGGTGCGCGGCATCCAAGGTGAGCTGGGTGGGACAGACGCTTTCGTCTGTCAACCCGTTCTGCCCCTGCTCGTATGGCTGGGTTCAGGCCTCGTCGCCCTGCCGTACGTCTTCATGGGCGCCAAGTATCTGTTGCCCGGTGTGCCGGCGGCCGCACTGCTCATCGTGCGGC
>JADGNS010001102.1 GCA_017883355.1 Candidatus Solibacter sp. | reverse complement strand
CCTCACTTTGGCGGTGCCCGCCGCGGTCTATCGCCAGCAGAGGCTGGCCGCGGGGTTCGGTGGCGATGCCTCGGGGACGGTGGTGCTCGCGGTGGATGGGGGGGCGCGCCCCAGCCTGATCGCTTGGGGAAGCGGGCGCGCGACGTTGTTTCGCAACGGCGTGAAAGCGGCGGAGGACTCCGGCCTGGAAGACCTGCGCGACGTCGTCTCCATCGCGCCCGGCGATTTCGACAACGATGGCTTGCCGGATCTTTGCGTCCTCACGACGCGCGCCGCGCTGCTTTACCGCAACACCGGCGGGCGCTTCCACATGCAGTCGGAACTGGCGCACGGGGCGTTCCGCAAGGCGGTCTGGGTGGATTACGATCACGATTACGATGCGGACCTGCTGTTGGTGGGCGACGATGTCCGCCTGCTGCGCAACAATGGCGAGGCGGGTTTCAGCGACGAATCGAAGCGTTTCCCCTTCGCAACCGGACGGGCGTTGGATGCGGTGCGTTTCGACCTGGAGCCGGACACGCCGGGATTCGACCTGGCGGTGTCCTACGCGGACCGCGCGGGCGTGCTGTATCGCGACGGCCTGGGCGGGACCTTCGCGGCGCAGGACATCGTGGAACTGCCGGCGGGCGCGTCCGCACTAGCGGCCGGCGACGTGAATCACGATGGCCGCACCGACCTCGGGGCGCGCTTGCCGGACGGGCAGCCCCTGCTGCTGGTCAACCGCGACGGCAAGCTCCACGCCGGGGCCGCGCCGAAGGCCGGCGAATTCCCCTTCATCCAGCCGGTGGATTTCGAGGGCAAGGGCAGGGGAGACCGCGTGTCGATTTCGAGCGACGGCGTCTTGTACCTGGGGCGCGACGTCACGCCGACGTACGGCAACTGGCTGGAGATCGCGCTCATCGGGGTGAAGAACGCCAAGCTGGCGGCGGGCGCGCAGATCGAAGTCAAGGCCGGCACGGACTACCGGAAGGTGACGTACGAAGGTGTCCCGGTGGTGCTGCGGCTGGGTGCGCGCACGCAGGTGGATACGGTGCGCATCACCTGGCCCAACGGGTTGATCCAGAACGAGCCACACGTGGCGGTGAACCGGGTGGCGACCATCACCGAAGCCCCGCGCCTCTCCGGCTCGTGCCCCATGATCTTCACCTGGAACGGCGAGCGCTTCCAGTTCATCACGGACGTTCTGGGAGTGGCGCCGCTGGGGGCGAGTTCGGGCGATGGGCAATACTTCCCGGTGGATCACGACGAGTACGTATCCATTCCCGGCGAGGCCTTAGCGGCGCGCGGCGGGGAGTATGAGATCCGCGTGACGGAGGAACTGCGCGAGGTGTCGTACCTCGACCAGGTTCGTCTGCTGGCGCTGGATCACCCGGCCGGTGTCGAGATGGTCACCAACGAAAAATTCAAGTCGCCGCCGTTTCCGGAGTTTCGTTTATTCGGCGTGGAACCTGAAAACGGCAAGCGCATCTACCCGGCTTCTGCCCGCGATCAGCGCGGCGCCGACGTGCGCGCGGCGCTAGGGCGACGCGACCGCGTGTACCCGGATTCGTTCCGTCGCGACCAGACCGGAATCGCGGAGATGCACACGCTCGACCTGGATTTTGGCAATGCCGCGCGCTCCAATCGGGCGGCGCTGATTCTGAGCGGCTGGGTGGACTGGGCCGATGGCAGCACCTTCCTTTCCGCTACCCAGGCGCACCGGGACCTGACGTTCCCTTACCTGCAAGTCAAGGATGGCGCCGGCAACTGGCGAACCGTGGTGGAAGACATGGGCATTCCCGCGGGCAAGCCCAAAACCATCGCGGTGGATTTGACCGGCAAGTTCCTCTCCGCCTCGCGCGAGGTGCGGATTGTGACCAATCTCTGCGTCTATTGGGACGAAATCTTTCTTATCGAGAACAGCGCGCCCCCGGCCGCACGGCTCACGGGCGTGGAGATGATTGCGGCGGACCTGCACTTCCGCGGATTCTCCCAGGTCGCGATCGATCCCCAACGCACGCAGCCGGAGAGGTTCGATTACGCCCGGGTGAGCGCCACTTCGATGTGGAATCCCACCGGCGGCAATTACACGCGCTACGGCGCGGTGGAGAAGTTGCTGGCGGAGCCGGATGACCGCATGGCGATCCTGGGTTCCGGGGACGAATTGCGATTGCGTTTTCGCGCCGCTGGGTTGCCGGAACTGCCCGTGGGATGGAAGCGCGACTTTCTTTTGCTGGTGGATGGCTGGGCCAAGGATGCCGACGCCAATACGGCATTCTCGCAATCCGTTTTACCGCTGCCCTTTCACGGTATGAGCCGCTACCCGTACCCGGCGGGGGAGCACTTTCCGGTCGATGCGGCGCACTCCGAATACCAGCGTGAGTACAATACTCGTCCCGCACTGCGCCTGATCCGGCGGCTCGCGGAGTAGAATGTCAGTAAAGGTGGGGAAACTGGGTACACTACCGTGTCAATGAAAGTGGGGCAGGTTGGCAACCTGCGGCGGGTTGGCAACCCGTCTGTAGACGTTGGCAGATGGCCGGCTTGCGCCGGTTGCCAACCGGCGCGCAGGATACCATCCTGCCCCACAAGGCGGCAAATCCGCAGGAAGAATGCCCCCAG
>JADGNS010001101.1 GCA_017883355.1 Candidatus Solibacter sp. | reverse complement strand
AGTAGCCGGAGCATTCCCGCGAAAATGAACGCTTGCCCGGCATCCGCTCCCTGACGGTCGCGGCTCTGATTGGCGCTTGACGGGCCGCAGCATTTTCACCAACGTATGCCACGTCAGATGCAGCCGAGGAAGCTGAGCAGCGCCTGGCGGCTGATGCTGTCGAGGTTCAGGAACGCGTCGCGCGACGCCTGTGCCTGGCCGCCGTGGGTCGTGATGGCCTGAGTCAGATTCAGCGCGCGGCCATCGTGCAGGAACCTGGTCCGCTCCGAGACGCGCCACAGCGGCATGGTGCGCCACTCGTTGCCTTGCGCCGAGCCCTGCACCGTGCGATCGGCGAGGAGCGGCCCCATGTCGTGCAGCAGCAAATCGGAGTATAACTGGACCGATTGCCGGGCGCCGGGCCCGGGGAGGGAGGGCGTGTGGCAGGTGGCGCAGCCGGTGGATTGGAACAGCGCCGCGCCGGAACCTCCGGTGCACGTGGTGGGCGGCGCCGGCGGATCGATGGTGTTGAGAAACTTCGCCGCGGCCTGGAGGGTCAAGGCGTCCACTTCCGGGGAGTTTTTGTTGGCAGCGCAGCCCGATACCTCGTCGGCCGGCTGCAACGGGTTGGTGACGCCGAGTTCGTTGCGGAAGGCGTTGCCCATGAATTCAACCAGGGTGGCGACGTGGGCTTTCCAACCGAACTTGCCGACACGGCCGTCGGGCAGCATGTTGGGTCGGCCGCGCACCGCTTGCGGCTGGGCGGCCATGTTGACGAGCATGTCGCCCAGCGCGATGGTGTCCAGCAATCCGTTGCCGCGCAACGACATGGCGTTGCGCAACGAATCGACGGTGGCTTGCGGCGGGATGCCGGGCTCCAGGCCGCAAGTCACCCCCAGTTCGGTTACGGAGTGCAGGCGCGCAACCGGACCGCCGTGGCCGAGTAGGGCATCGAACTTGCCGTTGGGGAGAATGCGTCCCACAAAGTGCACCTGTTGGTCGGAGTCGATGCCCATGCCGCCGGGGAACGGCGTCTTATGGCATCCGGCGCAGGACTCGTCGTTGAAGAGAGGGCCCAACCCTTGCGAGGGCGACAGCTTCAGTGAGAAGAGGAAGGTGCCGAAGCTGGTCATGTCACTTGCCATCTTGGCGGTGCGCGCTTGCGAGACCATCAACGAAGTGGACGCCGATGCGCCGAAGGCGGGCACGACCATGAGCACGCCGCCGGATTGCGGCGTGGTGGCGGTGACATAAATCGACTGGCCGTCGGAAGACACGCCCATGCCGTTGACGCGGAAGCCGGACACGCGGGCCTGAATGGATCGCACGGCCAACACGTTGCCGCCGAGACCGATGCGCACGATGGAATTATCGCCGCGGTTGAGGACGTACAAATCGCTGCCTCCGCCCAGCGTGGTGTTGCTGGCGAAACTGCCGGCCGAGATCTCGCGGGTGGTGGGCGCGACATCGATGGGTACGTTGAATTGACTGGCGACGATCTCGCGGCGCGTGGCGGCGAACTTAGTGCCGTCGTCGGTGAGATCGAGGACGACCAGGCGGTTGGCTTGCGGGTCGGCGATGAAAACGTTCCGGCTCGGCACCCAGTTAAAGGCCATGCCTTCGCGCGTCACAACGTTCGGGTCCGTGGATTCCGCGGTAGTGCGATCCACCTTTGCCAGGGGCGTAACCGTGCCGGGAGGGGCGAGGGCGTCGACGCCTTTCAAGACGTTGATCTGTACGACGCTGCCATCGGCCAGGACGGCGGCAAAGACGGCGCGCCCGGTGAGGTCGGGCGACTTAGTAATGATCGCGGTACCGAGTGCGGCGGAGGTGATGCCCTGCGTGGTGGCGGCGTTGCGATTGGTCAGATTGCCGGCGAAGACGCCTCCGGCGACGGGATCCGGCGCACCTGCAAACGGGTAGCCTTGGGGGTCGAGGACGGTGATGGTTCCCATGCCGCCGGCGCCGTTGGGCGCGTTGGAGAGCCACGGCCGTCCGTTGCCATTGTTGAATGAGATTCCAGTGGGCAGGCTGGCGCTGGGCAGGTCGCTGGTAACTGCCTGCGGCTCTTTGACGCTGTTTTGGAAAGGCTGACTCTGCGCCGCGTACATCTGCAGCGCGCCGTTCAACGCGCTCACCTGGCCGCCGGACCGCGCAAACTGGGCGGGTACGTCCAGCGGCGCCGCGTTGGGGTCGATGGAAATCACGGAGCCTTCGGGTTCGAGCGGACGGGCCGGCGCCTCGCCGAAATTGGAGGTGGAAGCCACCAGGACACGTTTCGGATCCAAGACCGCTCCGGGTTGCGCGAAGGGCGTGAAAGCGGCATTGTCGTGCAGCGGGCTGCCGCGGAGGAAATCGCCTACTTCGGCTACCGCGCCCGCGCCGGGGATGCCGGTGGCAATGACGCGCGCCTGCAGGACGCCGCCGCGGGTCCGGAAAGCGGCCTCAATGGTTGGCTGTTCCTTGTCGGTGGCTGCGTTGGACCACGTGACGGCAGCCAAGAGAGCGGCCAATCCCGCTCCGCTTGCGTAGAGCGCGCCCCACGACTTTCGAGTGGCACTACCCCTCAATTTGTTGGACATCATCCTCTCCTCCATCTTTCACTGGTTTGCCGGACCAATTT
>JADGNS010000132.1 GCA_017883355.1 Candidatus Solibacter sp. | reverse complement strand
AGGCGGAAGAACAGGCAGCGCACTCCGTGGTGATTGGCGAAGTACTCGAAGACGCGCTCCCGGCCGAGGCACGACTGGGCATACTCGCCCACCGGCGCGGGGGCGTCCGTCTCGCGCGATCCACCGGCCGCCACGGCGCGCAGCGCATACACGTTGCCGGTGGAGAACACTACGATGCGGCTTTCGCGGAAGCGTTCCGCCACGTTCGCCGGCACCACCGTGTTCATCGCCCAGGTGAGTTCAGGATTGTCCGACGACCCGAACTTGCGCCCGGCGAGATAGAGCACATTCGGACAGGCGGGCAACTGCGCCACCTGCGCGCGATCCAGCAGGTCGCATGCGATACCGTCGATTCCGGGTTCGGAGACCTGCCGGCGCGACACCGCGACGATGCTCCGCGCCGGCCCCGCCGCATCGGCCGCCCGCCGGCACAGGCGCGCCAGCGAGGGCCCCATCTTCCCCGCCGCGCCCAGAATCAGGATGTCGCCATCCAGATGGCGCAGGAACTCGATATCTCTCTCACTGGGGCGCGAAAGCTCGTCTTCCAATTCTGCGATCGACGTCATTGTGCCCAGTGTAGTCCGTCCGAGCTTCGCTCGGATGCACAAGGCGGAGCCTTATGCCACCATGATTGTGTGGCATCGGAAAAACATACTCGGCGTGAATGGATGAGCGCGGGTGCGGCCGCGGCAGCGGCTGTTTCGGCGGCCGGCGCCCAAACGGGCGGCGTCAGCCGGCCCAACATTGTCCTGGTGATTTCGGACCAGTTTCGCTGGGATTGCATCGGCGCGATGGGCCTCAATCCCATGAACCTCACGCCCAACCTGGACCAGATGGCGGCGCGCGGCGTTCTGTTCCGCCAGGCAATCTCCAACCAGCCGGTGTGCGCCCCGGCGCGGGCCAGCATTTTCACCGGCCAATATCCCAGCAAGCACGGCGTGTGGCGAAACGCCTTCGGACTGGCGGCGGACGCCACCACGCTGGCCACCGAGATGAAGCGGGCCGGCTACTCCACCAACTACATCGGCAAGTGGCATCTGGCGCGGCCCGAGGCCGGCACCGCGGCCGAAACCCGCGGCGCCGTGAAACGCGGCCATCGCGGCGGATTTGCCGATCTGTGGGAAGCGGCCAACGCCCTGGAGTTGACCTCTCACGCCTACGAGGGCGACCTCTTCGATAGCGACGACAAGCCGATCCACTTCGCCAACCGCTACCGCGCCGACTTCATGACCGACCGCGCGCAACTGTTCCTGCGCTCGCCGGCCGCCAAATCGCCGTTCCTGCTGACGCTCTCCTATCTCGAAGTCCACCACCAGAACGACAAGGACACTTTCGATCCGCCGAAGGAGTTCGCCGGGCGATATCCCAACCCGTTCATCCCGCCCGACCTGCGCCCGCTGGCCGGGTCGTGGCCCAGCCAGATTGCCGACTATTTTGCCTGCGTCGCCAAGATGGACGAAGTGGTGGGCACGCTGCGCCAGACGCTGGTGGAAACCGGCATCGACAAGAACACCATTTTCATGTTCACCAGCGATCACGGCAATCACTTCCGCACGCGCAACGCCGAGTACAAACGCAGCCCGCATGAAAGCTCGATCCACGTGCCGCTGATTATCGAAGGCCCCGGCTTCAATCGCGGCATGGAAGTCTCCGAGTTGGTGAGCCTGGTGGACTACGCGCCCACGCTGCTTTCCGCGGCCGGCCTCCCCGTGCCCGCTACCATGCAGGGTCACAATTTTCTCCCGCTGCTTGACCGCCGCACCGAAGGCTGGCGAAACGAAGTTTACTTCGAAATGTCGGAGTTCATCACGGGACGCGGCTTGCGCACGCCGCAGTACACCTATGCCGCCGCCGCGCCCAGAGTACCGGGATGGCAGTCCGTCCCCTCGGTGGAGAAATACGTGGAGTACATGCTCTACGATCTGTATGCCGACCCATACCAGCACGTGAATCTGGCCGGCCGCGTCCCCTATCAGAAGACGGCCACCGAGTTGCGCCAGCGCCTGCTCGCCCGGATGCGGGAGGCCAGCGGCGAACGCGCCACGATCGAGCCTGCGTGGTTCCCTTATTCGTAAGGTGGGAAAGAATGCGCCCGCAAGCGGGCGTTGGCAAGCTAAAGCATGCCCCACCACGGCAAGTCTGTGCCTGCAATGGTGGGGCATGCTTTAGCTTGCCTTACCGTTTCGCCGCTACAGCCTCTTGAGGGGGTGGCATTCCGTCGCCTCCCGCGCCCGGCTGCCGCCTGTCGGCCAATCCGCACAGTGTGGCCCATCGGGCGAAGGCGTGGCGCGCAATCCTAATGTCTCCAACAACCTGGCGCGTTTAAACGAAAGGGGCAACGCGCCAGATCCGCGGCGTGGAACGTGTGGCGACCCGCGTGCCTTTGTTACCTGCATGAGACACCTGTACAAGTCATGGTTGCCAGGATGCTTGGGTTTGCTGGTGCTGGCGGCGCCGGCAATGGCGGCCAACCCCGCCACAGTCCGCGATCTGGAGCGGATCGGCGCGGAGACGGAACGCGTCTCCGCTGTGGTGGGGCCCAAGGTAGTGCAGATCGTCACCCAATCGCTCAAAGTCGCCAGCGCCGGCGACGAGCAGCCCACCGGGGTTCTGGTGGCGGAGCGCGGCCGCGGTTCGGGCTTTTTTGTGGCGCCCGATGGCTACCTGCTCACCAACGCTCATGTGGTCGCCAACGCCAACCGCATCAAGGTTCTCGTGTCCACGCGTGACGGCGCCACCCCGCCCGCTTCCCCCCGCGAGTACGCCGCCAGCGTGATCGGCCTCGACGCCGACAACGATCTGGCGCTTCTCAAGGTGGAAATCCAGCCCGTGCCCTTCTTTGACCTGACCCGCGACGCGACGCCGCGTCAGGGCCAGATGGTGCTGGTCTACGGAAGCCCGATGGGGCTGGCGCAATCCGCCTCCCTGGGCATGGTCAGTGCGGTAGACCGCCAGCTCAGTCCGGAGGATCCGCGCGCCTTCATCCAGACGGACGCATCCATGAATCCCGGCAATTCGGGAGGCCCGCTGGTGGATCTCGAGGGCAAACTGCTGGGCATCAATACCATGATTCTGTCTCAATCCGGCGGCAGTGAGGGGCTCGGGTTCGCCGTGCCACTCGACGTCATCCGGCATACCTACGCCGCTCTCCGCGACGGCGGCAGCGTGGCGCGGCCGCGCCTGGGGATCCAGCCGCGCAGCCTCACCGCCGATCTGGTCGCCGGCCTGGGTCTGAAGGTCCGGCAGGGTGTCCTGGTGGAAGACGTGGATCCCTACGGCCCTGGCGCCGCGGCGGGCTTGCTTCCGGGCGATGTACTGCTCTCGCTGGGCGCCGAGCCGGTCCACACGATACGCGATCTCTATCGCGCCGAATACGCGCTCTCGGCGGGCGCACCGGCGGAACTCGCGGTGATGCGCGGAGCCGATGCGCGGATGCTGCGCATCACACCGGAAGCGCCGCGCAACACCCCGCAGGTCCCGTCGGCCGGAAACGTTACGGAAAAGGACAACCTGGTGTTTCGTCTGGGCATGTACGGAGCCACCGTCACGCCGGCGTTGGCAGCGACAATGGGCGGCCTCCGCGGCGGCCCGGGCGTGCTGGTGCTGGCGCTCGCTGGAGTGGGGCTGGCCGGACAGGACGCGATCGAGCCCGGCGATGTGGTCCACGCAGTGAACGGCAAGGCGGTGGACACGGTGGAGGCTTTGCGCAGCGCGCTCGAAGCCGTCCCGGACGGCGGGCCCCTGGTTCTAGGGATCGAGCGGGCCGGCATGCTCTCTTACGTCACCCCCGGCGCCATGGCCACTGGCGAGCAGCGTCTCAAGAAGACCAGTTCCCCGGTGCGCGCGGAGCGGGCGATGCGTGGGCTTGGGTATTAAGATAGCTGGTCTGGAGCTTCGCTCGCACGGCAAGCTAAAGCATGCCCCACCATGCACAAGGCGGAGCCTTATGCCACTGGCACAGTTCCGTAGATGCTGGGGCTGGCGCCGATGACTCCACCGAGCACACAGTACATGCCGAAATTGCCGCTGGGTGTACCCGTTGGTATTCGGAAATCGAATTGATACACGGCTGCCAGGTTCGGGGCCAGTCCCTGGAAGAAAATATCTATCCTGGAGCCGTTGGTCGATCCGGTGCAGTCGAACGGCGTGGTAAGCCTCGCGAACGGCTCCTGCGCCGGCGCCGCGCTGCCGTATGGGACCGCGGGGGCCGTGGGGCCGAGCCCCAGACCGTAGGCGTGAAGCACTTCCCCGGGACCCGCCGGATTGTCTGCCGTGACCAGGCCGCTCCAATCCTGATGGGCGGCAATCAGCAGGTTGGACGCGCCGGTTACCAACTCTGGCGCAAAGGGCGCAATATTCGCGGCGAAGCGCGGCGCGTCGTCGAATAGCGATGCCGGTCGCGCCGGGAGCGTGATCTCTACGGGGCTGGTGACGGTTCTGTCCCCCGAGGCCGTAACCTCCGGCGGCATCACGGCGAGGATGGCGTCCGGCGCCACACTCACGATGCGCGCCTTCACTCCCTGCACGGTTACCGAGATGCCATTGAGACTCTCCGGCAGCGGTGGACTGGCAGTGAAGGAAAAGTCGCTCAGCCCCTGTCCCGCAAACGCCACCAGTTTGCCCGGCGCGAGAGTACTGGCGCTGGTCAGATGCGCGGTGGGCGGAATCAGTTCCTGCGCGGCTCCGGTAGCCACTGCGATCTTTCGCAGCCGGCCATTCGCGGACACGGCGTACACTGTGGAGCCGTCGCCGGAGAGAATCGCCTGCGCGATGCCGCCCACTTCGCTGCCGAGTTGCCGGTCGGCCGCGGCGCCGCCAATAAGCCTGGCGACGTGGATCTGTGCGGCGCCGGTGCGCGTCGACAGGTAAAGCAGCGTCTTCCCATCATCGGAGAGCGCGGGCGCGAAACCGTCCGCGATCAGGAGGCTGCTGACGGAGGCGGCCGGGTCCGCCAGCCGCAGCGAGCAGCCGTTCGCGGTGCAGACCGTGAACACGATGGTAGAGCCCGCACGGTCGATCACCGCATCCATCGGCTGTGCATAGTTGTCCGGAGTGATGCTGTGGGTGTCGGAACCGCGGACCACTACCACGGACCTTAAGTCCGAATACACCGCGGTGCCGTCATCGGCTACCGGCCGTCCGCCGGCGGTAATCTGAAACGGTCCGAAGATCGGATAAATGGCCGTCTGCTGGCCCGTCGCGACGTTGACCAGGTACGCCGTGTGAGTACCTGTTGGCGCCACACCGCTCACTCCGAAGGCCCACGTGCCACCCGCGCTTAATAGCAGATCGCCGCGGTAGTCCTTGTCCTGACCCGCCGCGCTGATGGTGGTGATGTAAGGCTCCGCCCGGGTGCAGAATTCACCCGGGCCGTCACAGTATTCAATCCCCATGATCGCCAACACCTTGCCGTCGGAGGAGATGCGCGCGGCTTGCAGGTTGTAGGCGTTCGTCAGCGGGACGGGGAAGGTGCCCGGGGGCGGCGGCGTCGGAATCTGCGCGTCGCGCGAGAGGAACAGCTTGAGGCCCGTCGAATCTACCGTAAAGAGCTTGCCGTAAAGGGGCTGGGTCGTGTTCTTCTGCCGCAGCGCAGTCGCAAAATAGACTCGGGAGCCGTCGCCGGACGTGGCGAGACCGGAGAACTGGGCGTTTGCGCACGCGCAGATAGCCAGCGAGAGGACGGTCAGGCGCAACATCTCACACGATTCCGGTGCACGCCGGATGCCGTTGCGGGGCGATCAGTTGACCTTGGTGGCCGGGACGGGCCGCCCCGTTTTTCTGCAAAAAACAATTTGCATTGAATATGTTTTCTGTTATTCTGGGAACGCTCTGGTAACTCAAACAACCGCGCGAGACTATGGATACAGCCGAACAAGGCCTTCTGAGTCGCGATGAAATGGAGAGCAGGCGCCTGCTGGCCGCGCAGGACCTGCAAACGGGGCTCTCGCAGTCCCAAGTCGCCCGCAAATTCGGGGTGAGCCGCACCACGGCGTCCCGATGGAACCGCACGTTGAGCGGAAAAGGGGTCGAGTCGCTCCGCAAACGCCGTGCGCCGGGCCGTCCCAGCCGCCTCACGGCGGATCAATTCACAGGCCTGACGGAAACCTATCGGGCGGGACCGCGGGCGGCGGGCTTCCAGACCGACCGCTGGACCACGGCGCGCTTCGCCGAGGCGATTTTCGCGCGTTTTGGCGTGCGTTACGATCCCGATCACGCCGGGCGCATCATGCACCGTCTCGGTCTGCGCGAGCGGCGCCGTTCGCGGCAAGTCGTGCCGGAAGTGCTGTACACGTTCACGGCTCCCGCGGTGGATATTCCGGAAGTTCAGGCTGACGTGGCATAGAGCAGCTAAGCGGCAACCCGGCGAAATATATTTTGGACTACCGAGCTGCGCTCGGATTGACAAGGTTTAGCCTTGCTCGAAAATACATGCTTACCCGGCATCCGCTCCCTCACGGTCGCGGCTCTGCTGGGACCGTGAAGCGGTTGGGGCCGGCGCGGAGTTCGTGGCGGGTGGCTCGCCATTGGAACTCGCCGTCAACCGGGGTGGTTACGCTGACATTGCCGGCGGCTTCCACGCGGACCTCGATCAAGCCTTTGGGATGCGGCACGGCACCTTCCACGAATTTCAGTTGCCCTAAGTGGGGACGCACGACGACGCGCGAGAATCCCGGGGCGGCGGAATCGACTCCGAGTACGGTGCGCATCAATTCGATATTCGGACTGGCACTCCAGGCGTGGCAATCGGACCGCGTGGGCTGGCCGGGACGGTCGACCACTTCGGCGAACGTGGTGAGGCCGTTGGCCAGCATGGCGCGCCAATCGTCCAACTGGTCGAGATAGCGATCGCCTTCGCCCACCTTGGCGAGCGCCTGGTGCATGTAGAACTTGAAGTAGAGGGCGCCTTTGGCAAGGCCCGGCGCGGTGAGCGTGCGCAGCATCAGATCGTGCGCTTCCTGCCCGGCGACCACGTCGGCCAGCACCGCCATGGTATTGGTGTGCTGCGAGAACATCTTCTTCGATGGCGTATCGGCGAACAACTGGCGGCCCGCGTCCCAATACAGCGTGCGGATGGTGGCGCGGAGGGTGCGCTCGCGCTGGCTATAGACCTGCGCCAGTTCGGGGAGGCCGGCGGCTTTCTCCAACGCCGCAGCCCATCGGTAGGCCAGCAGCAATTGCAGATCGAAGACCGAAGCGCTGCCATCGGCATCCTGCGGCGCGTCGCCGTTGGGCCACTCGGGGACCCAATCGAAGTAGCGCCACCAGGGCAAGGAGGAGAGCGACCCGTTGTCCTTCCGATAGCTTTCGAAGAAGTCGAGCACAGAACGCACGCCGGGCAGCATGCGGCGCACGAAGGGGGCGTCGGGCACGTACCAGTGGTAATCGTGCACCATGCCGACCCACCAGAGCGCGAAGCCGGGGATGTACTGCTCCAGGCGGGTGGGATAGCGGCTCATGGTGCAGCCGTCGCTCTGGCGAGAGTCGTTGAGCAGGTCGATGGCGTTGCGCATGAGGCGCGCGTCGCCGGTCTGGAACAGCGAGACCAGGCACTGCACGCGCGTATCGCCGGCGTACTGCAACTGCTCGTAGTAGGGGCAATCCATGTAGGTTTCGTGGGCACACAAACGCGCGGTGCGCCAGCCCACGTCGAGGATCCGATTCAGTTCCGGCACGCCGGCGTCGAACTTCGCCGTGCGCACGAAGGGGAAGCCCGTGGTGGTGGCGGTGATGCCATCCACGGTGACGGGTTCGTCGCGGGTTTCGATTTCCAGTTGCAGATAGCGATACGTGCGCCACCACAGCGGGCGGAAGACGCGGCGCGGTCCGCCATCGAGCACGAATTCATCGTAGTTGCCGATGAACTCCTTGCCTTCAATTTCGTTGCGATTGCCCTTCTCGCGCGGGCTCTTAAAGAGCGCCTCGGCGTAGCGCATGCGGACCACCGCGCCCTTGCCGCCGGATACGGTCAGCCGCGGATAGGCCGTGGTCAAATAGCCCTGATCGAAGAGTACGATGGTCTTGGAGTTGGCGGCGTTGGCGACGGTTCCTTTGCGGAGGGTGAGCGGTTTCTCCAGGCGTTCTTCCATCATGGGAATGGTGCGCGGCACGAGCATCCAGCGGGAGTGCACGTCGCGGGCCTCGCGGCCGGCGGCGGGCGCTACTACGACGGCCGGTTTCCATGGCGAATCGTCGAACTCCGGCGACTCCCATCCCCAGGGATGCGCCGCCGCGTTCACATGGTCGCCCGGACCCGCGGCCCAATAGCCGCGCACCGCGCCAGAGGTGATGACCACCGGGGCGTAAGCGTCGTTGCGGGCGCACTTCCACGAGGGACCGGTATCGGCGACGCGCTCGGCGTCCCCATCGCCCTGCAAGACGAAGCCTGTTTCGAGGGTGATCTGCGCCTCTGGCGCGTGCTCGCCGAAGTTCCACACCACGGCGGCGAGCACGTTCTTTCCGGGCTGCAGGAAGCCGGCGAGGTCGACCGTCTCGTAGCGCCAGTGGAAGAGATCGCCGCGCGCCGGGCCCCACGCGGCGCGCTGCCCGTTGACGAACAACTGATAGCGGTTGTCGCCAGAGGCATGCACCAGGAAGTGCTCAGGCCGGGCGGCCAGGTCGAAGGTCTTGCGGAAGTGGTAGACACCGTACTCGGTCTTGGGGGCGTTGGGGACGGCGATCCAGCGCGCGGTCCACAGGCGCCGCAACAGGGATTGGCCGCGCACCAGCGGCGCTGCTCCGGCGGCCAGCAGGAAACTGCGCCGCGTGAAATCGATCAGGGGGGACATGATATCTCCTA
>JADGNS010001100.1 GCA_017883355.1 Candidatus Solibacter sp. | reverse complement strand
ACGATGGATTTGTGGCTCAAGGTGGCCTTGCCGGAATTGCTGAAGCTGCTGAAACGGCTTGATGGCTTTGTGCTCAACGACAGCGAAGCGCAGATGTTGACGGGGGAGGACAACGTGTTTATTGCGTTAAAGAAGATTCACCGATTGGGGCCGACGCACGTGGTCATCAAGCAAGGATCACACGGTTCCATCCTGTCGAGTCCGCGGGGCCTGTTTATTTGCCCGGCCTACCCGCTGCGGAAGGTGGTGGACCCGACCGGCGCGGGCGATTCGTTTGTTGGGGGCATGATGGGCTACCTGGCGGCGGCGAAAGGGCCCATTGATGACCACATCCGCCGGGCGATGGTTTATGGCAGTGTGGTGGCGTCGTTCTGCTGCGAGGGATTCGGCTTGCAACGCACGACCCGAGTCACGCGCGCGCAAATTGATGGACGCGTGAAAGCGTTGCAACGGCTGACGCAGTTCTAGTCAAATGTGGAAGTCTTCAGGTGGTCGGGGCCGTTCCTTCTTGCTGACCACTTTTACTTTGGCCTCTTCCTGCACCACCAGCGAGTGCGGCGGGACGCTGGAGGTGAGGAAGACGTTCGCCCCGATGGTGCTGCCTTCGCCCACTATCGTGTCGCCTCCCATAATCGTGGCGCCCGCGTAAATGGTCACGTGGTCTTCGAGGGTGGGATGCCGCTTTTGCCCGCGGAGTTGCTGGCCGGCCGCGAGCGACTTCGCCACCAAGCCGACGCCCTGATACATCTTAACGTGGCTGCCGATGATGGTGGTCTCGCCGACGACCGTGCCCGTGCAGTGGTCCACGAAGAAATGTGAGCCGATTTGAGCGCCCGGGTGGAGATCCATCCCCGTGCGGGCGTGCGCCCACTCGGTCATGATGCGGGGGATCAGAGGGATGTTCTTAAGGTATAACTCATGCGCCAGGCGCTGCACCGCAATGGCTTCAACGAACGGATAGGCGACAATCACTTCTTCTTTGCTCAGCGCGGCCGGGTCGCCCATGTAGGCCGCCTCCGTGTCGGTCTGTAGCAGCTCCCGGATGCGCGGCAGGCTGGTCAGGAACTCGACGGTCAAGGTGTGCGCTATGGGACGCAGGCCCTTTCTTGGCAGTTCGGGGGGAGGGTTATATTCGAGACTCTTGGCCACTTCGTCTTCGAGGCTGGCGAGCACGGTCTCCAGCAGGGAGGCCGTCTCGGCCTTGATTTCGGACGAATGGAGGAGCTTCTCGTCGAAGAAGCCGGGAAACAGGAGCCGCAGCAGGTCCACCGTGATGACCGCAATGGCGCGCTTCGAGGGCAGGTTCTTTCCGTCCAGATGATTGATGCCTCCAGCGCGGGAATAGGAGGCCACCAGACGGTCGGCGAGTTGGGTGACGGTCAACGGCACGGGATGAGTATCCGTTACTTGGCTGGTGAAGGCAAGCTGGCGGCCGGTGGAAGCGCCCGTGAGTGGTCCCTCAGATTCTACAATCGGTCCTGCCTGTGAAACGGGGCCTCCAATAGCGCGTCCACATATGAGACAGTCCATAAGTGAACGACGAAACCGGGTTTAGGCTACCCCGAGGCTACCTCGAGGCTACACTCAGGCTACCCCACAGCCTCCCCAGAGCATTTCCAGAGTCTGAGAGTAGCGGCGCGGGCGCTCTTGGAGCCTTGGCATTCCATCGGAAAGAGCGCAGAACCCAGCGATGCAGCCTGGCGTTCCGGCGGGTTTGACGGCACCACACGGCAGGGTCAGGGAAAGACACTCGACTTGCCGGCGGTTTGGGGGTTGCCGCCGCAAAAACGCGCCTTAACCCGAAGAACCGTTGTCATGCCCCCGCTTTTACTGGGGCGTTAACTAATCGCCATTCGTCCCCGGGTTGGAGGGACTACGGGGAGGCAACGGTGCGGCCCGCAGGACCGTCTGGTGCGGGGTTGGAGGAATGGAGGGCCAGAGGCTCGGCTGTTCGGGGTGTCAAGCTGGGGGTTCGGAGGGGGCAAATCGGTTCAACGCGCGAGTAACGCCTGGAGGGCAGCAGTGACGCGTTCCTCGCTAATGCCGGTCATGCAACGGAAGTCAATGGGACAGACGCGCCGGAAGCAGGGCGAGCAAGGTGCATCCGATCGAAGCAATTGGTGGCGGGTGTCGCCGGGCAAACCTGGCCCGGTCAACTCAGGTGAAGTGCTGCCAAAGGGCACGACGACCGGCGTGCCGAGGGCGGCGGCGACGTGCATGGGGCCAGTGTCATTGGTGAGGACGACGCGGCAGAGCTTGAGCAGAGCCATGAGTTGCCGCAGCGAAGTCTTCCCGGCCAGGTTGAGAACGCCACCGCCAGCGAGTCGGGCAACCTCGTTGCAGAGCTCCCAATCACCGCTGCCCCCAAACGCCAGCCAGAGACAGTTCCCCAGCCGCCGGGAGACTTCCCGCGCGACGGCGGCAAAGCTCGCCGCGGGCCAGCGTTTGGCGGGGCCGTATTCGGCGCCGGGATTGAGGCCAAGAAGGGTCAGGGGCGTGCCGGGAGCGGAGCCCGTCGCATTCGCGCGCCCGTCGCGTAAGAACGCTTCCTCGGCCTGGCGCATCTCCGCGCCGGCCCCGTGGGCCAGCATCAGCCGCCGCCG
>JADGNS010001099.1 GCA_017883355.1 Candidatus Solibacter sp. | reverse complement strand
ATGGGCGACTGGAAGCCGGAAAAGGAAGTGATCGTACCCGATTCAGACGAGGATTCCTACCTGAGCCACAGGGTGTACCTGTGGATCGTGCCGTCACCGGGAAAGTGACCCCGGGGAGGGTAGACTAGAGGAATGGACGCTTTACCCGAGCCCTGGATGCGCGGTCCCATCGCAGGGGTGCATCCGCTGTTGGCGCCGGTGCTTTATTCCTTCCAGATGGCGCGCGAAGACCTGGAGAAGTACACGGCGGGCCTGCCGCCGGCGCTTATCTGGGCCACGCCTCATGGCCTGACGCCGGTGGGATTTCACATTCTGCATATCGCGGGCAGCACGCTCCGCCTGGTGACCTACATCCAGGGAAGGGAACTGTCGGCGGCGCAGTTGGAAGCCATGGCGGCGGAAGCCACTCCGGGCGAGCCCTCGCGCGAGCAGCTTCTGGCAGCGTTGAGCCACGCCTTCGGCGATGCCGAAGCGGTGATCCGGGCGCTCGATCCGGCGACTCTTGCCGAAGCGCGGACGGTGGGCCGCAAGCGCCTGCCTACCACCGTGATCGGACTGCTTACCCACATCGCCGAGCATACGCAGCGCCACGTGGGTCAGGCGATCGCCGCCGCCAAACTGGCCGCGGTCCTGTGATAACATTCCCTTGCCGATGCGTACACTCCTGTTGATTTGCACCGCCGTTTGCAGCTTGCTCGCGCAGCAGCCTCCCGTACCGGGCACGGTTCAGCCGGCACCGGCGCCTGCGGCAGCGCCGCCCGCTGCCGCTCCACAGTCCGCCGGCAACGACGAAGTGCTCAAGAGAATCGACGACCTGATGTGGCACGTCATGCTGGACGATATCGCCCAGGTCGACAAGGTAGAGTACACCAGCCTGCCGCCGGCGCGCATCGGCAACCCGCGGGCGCCCGGAGCCACCAACCCGCTGATCGTCCGGGCGTACACCTTCATTCCGAAGAACCTGGACCGTTCCCGGAAACAGCCGCTTCTGGTGTTCTGCCATCAGGGCATCCACGCCAATTCGGATACGCGCGATGCGCACGTGTTCCGCGAACTGCTGGAGCAAGGCTACTCGATCGTTTCGGCGGACTACCGCGGGAGTTCGGGCTACGGCCGTGGGTTCTACGAGCAGATCGATTACGGCGGGCGCGAAGTGGAGGACGTCTACCTGAGCGGCCAGTGGATGCTGGAGAACTATCCGTTCCTCGACCCCCGGCGGGTTGGCGTGATCGGCTGGAGCCATGGCGGGCTGATCAGCCTGATGAACGTCTTCGCCCATCCGCAGGCTTACGCGGTAGCGTATGCCGGCGTTCCGGTCAGCGATCTGGTGGAGCGCATGGGTTACGAGCCGGCCGGCTATCAGGCGCTCTACTCGGCGCCGTATCACATTGGCAGGACCGTGCGCGAAGACATTCTGGAGTACCGCAAGCGCTCGCCCGTGTTTCATGCCAAGGAACTCGAGACGCCTCTGCTAATCCACAGCAACACGAACGACGAGGACGTGAATGTGCTGGAAGTGGAGCACCTGATCGCGGCGCTGAAAGGCGAGGGCAAGAAATTCGAGTACAAGATCTACCAGGACGCCCCCGGCGGGCATTACTTCAATCGCATCGATACCAAGGCGGCCAAGGACTCGCGGAGGGAGATCTGGCGGTTCCTGGCGGGATACTTGAAGCCCGACCGGGCGGTCAATTAGGATGTCCGAGCTGGCGCTCGGATGCACAAGGCGGAGCCTTATGCCACCTGAGGAGTTGATCCGCGCCTTCCGCCTGATGCACACGTCGCGGCGGTTGGACGATCGCGAAGTCGCGCTCAAGCGGCAGGCCCGCATCTACTTTCAGATCTCGGGCGCCGGGCACGAGGCGGTGCAGGTGGCGGCGGGGATGGCGCTGCGCAGCGGATACGACTGGTTCTACCCTTACTATCGCGACCGCGCGCTTTGTCTCACGCTGGGCGTGACGCCGCACGAGATGTTGCAGCAGGCGGTGGGCGCGGCGGCGGACCCGGCGAGCGGCGGGCGCCAGATGCCGTCGCACTGGGGGCATCGCGAACGTCACCTGGTCAGCTCGTCCTCGCCCACCGGAACGCAGTTCCTGCAGGCGGTGGGGTGCGCCGAAGCTTCGCGTTATAAGGATCCGAAGAGCGACGAGGTGACGCTGGTCTGCGCGGGCGAAGGGGCAACCAGCGAAGGCGAATTCTGGGAGGCGCTGCATACCGCGTCGCTCGAGCGGCTGCCGGTGCTGTTCCTGATCGAGGACAACGGCTACGCCATCAGCGTGCCCGTCGAAGCGCAGACTCCCGGCGGCAGCATTTCGGCGCTCGCGGCGAGCGTTCCCGGCCTGTTCCGCCAGGCGGTGGATGGCACCGACTTTATCGCCAGCTACGCCGCCATGTGTGAGGCGGCGCGGTACTGCCGCGAGGGGCACGGTCCGGCGCTGGTGCATGCGCGCTGCATACGGCCCTATTCGCACTCGCTCTCCGACGACGAGCGGTTGTACCGCACCGCCGCCGAACGCGAGGCGGAGTCGGCGCGCGACCCGGTGCTGTTGTTTCCCAAAATGCTGATCGACGAAGGCGTGATGGATCGCCGCATGTTGCAGAACAT
>JADGNS010001098.1 GCA_017883355.1 Candidatus Solibacter sp. | reverse complement strand
CAGCACCGCACGCTCATCGGCCGCGGCAAAGTTTCCTACACCCACCTGATCGGCTGGGCCATCGTCAAAGCCCTGGAAGAGGTCCCCGGACTCAACCATGCCTACGCCGAACGCGACGGGCAGCCCTTCCGCCTGGTGCGACCCGAGGTGAACCTGGGCATCGCGATCGACGTCGCGGGCAAGGACGGCGCGCGCAGCCTCATGGTGCCCAACATCAGGAATGCCGGCGCGCTCAATTTCCAGGAATACGTCACCGCCTTCGACGACCTCGTCGCCCGCGCCCGCCGCGCCAAACTTACCCCGGCCGATTTCCAGGGCACTACCATTTCGCTCACCAACCCCGGCACGGTCGGCACCATGTCGAGCAGCCCGCGCCTGATGATGGGCCAGGGCGCGATTATCGCCACCGGAGCCATCGATTACCCTGCCGAATATCTGGGGGCAGCCGATGAGACGCGCGCCATGCTGGGCCTCAGCAAGGTGATGACGCTTTCCTGCACGTACGATCACCGCATCATCCAGGGCGCGGAATCCGGCAGATTCCTGGGCCGCGTGCAAGCCCTGCTGGATGGCAAGGACGGATTCTACGAAGAGGTGTTCAACCACCTGCGCATGCCGCACCAACCGGTGCGCTGGGAGACCGACCGCAAACCGGCCCTGCCCGGGGTGAGTTCCGCGCGCTACGCCGAGATCGCCAAGGAAGCCGGGATCATGCAGATGATCAACGCCTACCGGGTGCGCGGCCACCTGATTGCCGATCTCGACCCGTTGGGCGCCGAGCCCAGCTACCACGCCGAGCTCGACCCCGAAACCTACGGCCTCACCATCTGGGATCTGGACCGCGAATTCCTCACCGGCAGCCTCGGCGAAGCCATCGGCGAGGGCGCGCCCAAGACCCTCGCCACGCTGCGCGAGATCCTGGAAACCCTGCGCCAGACCTATTGCGGCAAAGTCGGCTGCGAGTACATGAACATCCAGGTGCCCGAGCAGAAGCGCTGGCTGCAACAGCGCATGGAGCCGGAGGCCAACAACTGGCCGCTCGATCGCGCGACGCGCATGCGCACGCTGCGCTGTGTGATGGCGGGCGAAGAGTTCGAACATTTCCTGCACTCGCGCTTCGTCGGCCAGAAACGGTTCGCGCTGGAAGGCGGCGAGACGGCGCTCGCCATCCTGGAAGAGATCCTGGAGCGCGCCGCCCTGGGCAACGTCCACGAACTGGTGGTCGGCATGGCGCACCGCGGACGCCTCAACATCCTGGCCAACACCGTGGGCAAGGACGTCAAGCAGATCTTCAGCGAGTTCGAAGGCGATATCGACCCCAGCAGCACGCAGGGCTCGGGCGACGTCAAATATCACCTGGGCGCCACGGGCGTGCGCAAGACCTCGAGCGGACGGGAGATCGTGGTCTCCGTCTCGCCCAACCCGAGCCACCTGGAAGCCGTGGACCCGGTGGTGGAAGGCATCGTCCGTCCCAAGCAGGATCGCCTGGGCGATACGGCGCGCGAACGCGTCATCCCCGTGCTCATCCACGGCGACGCGGCGTTCGCCGGACAGGGCGTGGTGGCGGAGACGCTCAACCTCTCGCAGCTCGACGGCTACTCCACCGGCGGCACCATTCACCTGATCATCAATAACCAGATCGGCTTTACGACGCTGCCCGACGAATCGCGCTCCACGCCGTATTCCACCGACATCGCGCGCGGCGTGCAGGCGCCCATCTTCCACGTCAACGGCGACGATCCGGATGCCGCCATACGGGTGGTGCAGATCGCCTTCGACTACCGCCAGCAGTTCAAGAAGGACGTGGTGATCGACATGATCTGCTATCGCCGCCACGGCCACAACGAAGGCGACGACCCGAGCTACACGCAGCCCATCCTGTACCGCAAGATCAAGGAGCATCCCTCGGTGGCGGTGCTCTACCAGCAGCGCCTGGTAAGAGAAGGCGTGGCCAAAGAGGACGAGTGCGTGGGGATCCGCAAGGAGCGGGCGGGGCGGCTTTCGGCGGCCTACGATGCGGCGCAGGAGCGCGCCGAGCGGTACGAACTCCAGGAGCTCAGCGCGGTGCCCGGGGAAGAGATCGGCGGATTCTGCCCGCGGACGGCGGTCAATCACCAGGTGCTGGAGCGCGTGGTCCGCGGCATCACGCAGTTCCCGGAGAATTTTCACCTGCATCCCAAGCTGCGCGGCTTCGTGGATAAGCGCCGCGACGTAATCGCCAAGGGGGGCAATCTGGATTGGGCGTTTGGGGAAGCGTTGGCCTTCGGCACGCTGGCGCTCGAAGGCACGGCGGTGCGCCTCAGCGGTCAGGATTCCGGCCGCGGCACGTTCAGCCAGCGCCATCTGGCGTTCTACGATTCGGAGACCGGCAAACGCTACGTGCCCACGCAGCACATCTCGCCCGATCAGGGACGCTTCGACGTGTGGGACAGCTCGCTCAGCGAGTATGCTGTGCTGGGCTTCGAATTCGGCTACTCCGTGGCCGAGCCGCTGGCGCTGGTGATTTGGGAAGCGCAGTTCGGCGATTTCGCCAACGGCGCGCAGATCATGATCGACCAGTTCATTTCCTGCTGCGAGCAGAAGTGGGGACAACCGAGTGGGTTGGT
>JADGNS010001097.1 GCA_017883355.1 Candidatus Solibacter sp. | reverse complement strand
TTTCGGATTTCGGCCTTCTTTCGGCCTTCGGGTTTCGGCCTTCGGACTTCGCGCCGCTATGACCGCAGTGAAGCTTACCATCGACGGGCGGGCCACCGAAGTTGCGCCAGGGACGACTATTCTCAGCGCGGCGCGCACCCTCGGCCTCGCCATCCCGACACTGTGCCAGGTCGAGGGCTTTGAGCACTCGGCCTCCTGTTTCCTGTGCGCGGTGAAGATTCAGGGGCGGCCCAACCTCTGGCCCTCCTGCGCTACACCAGCGGCGGAGGGAATGGTGGTGATTAGCGATTCGGACGAAGTGCGGGCGGCGCGCAAGACATCGCTTGAACTACTGCTTTCCGACCATGCCGGGGATTGCATCGGGCCTTGCCGGACCGGGTGCCCCGCGCGGCTGGACATCCCTGGTTTCATCGCAGGCATCGCTGCGGGCGACCACCCGAAGGCGGCGCAGATTGTAACCGATAGTCTCACACTACCGGCGTCGCTGGGGCGGGTTTGCCCGAGGTTGTGCGAACAGCGCTGCCGACAGTGTGACGTGGAAGAGGCGCTTTCAATCCGCAACCTGCATCGCTTCGCTGCCGACCACCAACGGCGGGCGGGGGCGCCCGCCGAACTCGCAGGCGAGACGCCTGCGCCACTATGTCCGCCGACCGGGCGGCGAGTGGCCGTCGTGGGAGCCGGGCCGGCGGGGTTGGCGGCGGCGCATCATCTGCTTCGGCAAGGTCATGGCGTGGTGCTGTTTGACGCGCACCCGCAACCGGGCGGGATGCTGCGCTATGGCATCCCGGAGTTTCGCCTGCCGCGGCAGGTGCTCGATGCGGAGATTCAAATGATTCGCACGCTGGGGGCCGAGTTCCGCTTGGGAAAACACCTGGGACGAGACTTCAAGCTCGAGGACCTGCGAAAGGACTTCGATGCGGTGTTCCTGGCAATTGGCGCCCAAGGCTCGCGCGGCTTGGGCTGCCCCGGCGAAGAACTGGCCATGCCTGCATTGGAGTTTCTGGAAAGGCTCACCGATGGCCCGCCGCCGACTGTCGGGACAGATGTCATCATCGTGGGCGGCGGCAACACCGCCATGGACGCCAGCCGTTGCGCGATCCGGCTCGGCGCCAAGTCCGTCCGGGTGCTCTACCGCCGCACCCGCCGCGAGATGCCGTGTCTCATGGAGGAAGTGGAAGCGGCGGAAGCCGAGGGCGTTCATATCGATTTCCTCGTCGCGCCGGTGCGCCTGGAGCGCAAGGCGGGGAAGCTCACGCTCACCTGTCAGCGAATGGAGCTGGGGCCGCCGGACAAGAGCGGGCGCGCGAGCCCCGTGCCGATCCCCGGCTCGGAGTACGAGGTGCAGGCCACGTGCGTCATTGCGGCCATTGGGCAGAGCGTGGACCTGGACCCACTGAACAACGCGCAAGTCACGTTATCCAAATGGGGTATAGCCGCGGACCCAAAGACGCTGGCGACAAATCTACCCGGCGTATTCGCCGGCGGTGACGCAGTTACCGGTCCGGACCTCGCCGTGCGGGCGGTGGCCGCCGGCAAGCTCGCGGCGGCGTCTGTCGATCAATACCTCAACGGGAAGAAAGTCATCGGGGTGCCCGAGTCGGTTAACGTGCTTATGGGCAAGCTGAGCGAAGAAGAGCTCGCCGTATTTCTGCGGGGCATCGAGCAGGCATCCCGCGCTCCCATGCCGCACCTGCCGATGGACAAGCGGCGCACGACCTTCGAGGAAGTGGAGCTCGGCTTTTCACTCGAGGCCGCGACCCGCGAATCACGGCGATGCCTGGGTTGCGGGTGCGGCAAGGCGATTCCCTGCCGGCTGCGCCAGTTCGCGACCGATTATGGTGTGGACCCGCAGCGCTTTGTCGGCGAGCGGCGGCATTTCTCGCGGGATACCTCGCACCCGGACATCATCTTCGAGCCCGGGAAATGTATCATCTGCGGCGCCTGCGTGCAGGTGGCGGCCCAAGTGGGCGAGGAGCTTGGGTTATCGTTCATCGGACGCGGGTTCCAGGTGTCAGTCGCCGGGCCTTTCCACAAGCCGATGGCCGAGGCCCTGCGGAAGTCCGCCCGCCGCGCCGCCGAAGTCTGCCCCACCGGCGCGATCATGCTCAAAGGCACCGGCTGCGCTGGATGCCGATTGGCGTGAACCCTCGCGCTACTCCCCAAACGCGATTTCCAGTTCGTAGTGATCACTCCCGTTTGGGCTATCCGCAAACGAGACCCACAACCCATCCTCTTCCGTCCACAGGGTGGCCAAGTCCCGTCCCTTGCGACTGACGATCCGCGCGGTGGAAAAGTCAACGCCCGAAGGCAGGAACAGGTTAGCGCCCGCATTCTGAAGCACGTTGGTTTGTTGAATTGACCAAGCTACGTCATTCAGCATGACGTTCGCCGGGCCGCCCCAGAGCTTGTGGTCCCACCTGGCTTCGGTGGCCGTAATCATTAGGCAATCACTCCCGTCTATCTCCGCGGCGATCTTTAATTTCGCGGCAGTGGAGTCGCGGGCTGGGGCCGGCTTCGTCCGCGCGGGATGGAAGTGGATCTTGAACTCATACTCGCCCGCGCCGACCGGCGTGTCGTCCAGATAGACGATCAGCGCGTTATTCGTCC
>JADGNS010000131.1 GCA_017883355.1 Candidatus Solibacter sp. | reverse complement strand
CACCGACTACACCGAATCGCAGAAGGACTTTGCCACTTCGGCACTGGCGAGTAATAAACACATCGACCTGGTAACGCTGAGCATTGGCGGCAATGATTTGCTGCTGCTGCAACAGGACTGCTCCCTACCAGGTAAAGTATTCGACAAATGTGTGGCAGACGGCCTTCCCGCCGTATTGGCTACCTACGGAGATAACCTCCATCAGATTCTGACAAAGATTCGAACGAATTCGAATTATCAAGGCACGTTGGTCGTCATGACATCGTACGTACCAAATACAAATCCCCTCTTTGCGTTCGCGATCGGCAGTTTGAATAGTACGATGATTGGCGTTGCCTCGTCCTTTCACGTGAAGTTCGCGGACGCCTTCGACGCGTTCCAGATCGCCTCCTTATTCGCTCCTCACGGGGATCCGTGCGCAGCCGGACTGCTTATACGGTTGCCGAAACCGGCTCCCAACGGTGCCTGTGATGTCCATCCTTCGCCACTCGGGCGGGATATCCTGGCCCTGACCGTATTGGGAGCCCACTAGAAGCCTACGAGTCTGACGAGGAGGCCGGCGACGGCTCCGCCGACTAAGGGGCCGATGACGGGGACGGTGGCATAGCTCCAGTCGTTGGCTGCTTTTTGCGGAATCGGCAGGATGGCGTGTATGATGCGCGGGCCCAGATCGCGCGCGGGGTTGATGGCGTACCCGGTGGTGCCGCCGAGGGAGAGACCGATGGCCCACACGAGCATGCCCACCAGGTAGGGACCGAAGCCCGGCGGCACGGTACCGGTGGCTTTGGAGCCCATGGCCGCCACCACCAGGATGAGGACGAAGGCGCCGAGAGCTTCGGTCAACAGGTTGGGGCCGCGGCTCGCGATGGCGGGCGCCGTTCCAAAGCACGCGAATTTCGTGTCGGGGTCGGGCGTGACGGCCCAATGCGGGAGAAAATTCAACCAGACCAGCACGGCGCCGGCCATCGCGCCCAACAATTGCGCGGTTACGAAAGGCGCCAGAAGCGAGAAATCACCGGTCTTCACGGCGAAGCCCAGCGTTACAGCCGGGTTGAGGTGCGCGTCCGGACTGCCGCAGGCGATGGCGGTGAACACGCCCGTCATCACCGCGAAGGCCCATCCGGTGGTGATCGCCATCCATCCGGCGCCTTCGGCCTTGCTGCGCTTGAGCAACATGTTGGCCACCGCCCCGTTGCCCATCAGAATGAGGATCATCGTCCCCATGAACTCGCCGAAAAATCTGGATGCCATTGGCTCCTCGTGTGTAGTTATAGCGGTAGTTACAGAAGTAGTTACAGCCAGTCGAACGACCGGGTGACGGCCTTCTTCCAAAACGCGTACAATTCCTGGCGCCGGGCGGATTCCATTTGCGGTTTCCAGGTATGATCCACGCTCCAGCGGGCGCGGAGGTCGTCGAATCCCGCGAAGAACCCGACGGCGAGTCCGGCGGCGTAGGCGGCGCCGAGCGCGGTGGTTTCCTGCACGGCGGGACGGACCACGGGACGGTCCAGGATATCCGCCTGGAACTGCATGAGCAGATCGTTGGACACCATGCCGCCATCGGTGCGCAGAACATCGAGCAGAATGCCGGAGTCCTTTTCCATGGCCTCCACCACCTCGCGGGTCTGCAAGGCGGTGGCTTCGAGGACGGCGCGCGCCAGGTGACCTTTGTTGGTGTAGCGCGTGAGGCCGACGATGACGCCGCGCGCATTGTCCTTCCAATAGGGCGCGTAGAGGCCGCTGAAGGCGGGGACGAAGTAGACGCCGCCGTTATCCTTGACGGTGCGCGCCAGCACTTCGATATCGCTGCTTTTTTCGATCAGGCCGAAGTTGTCGCGGACCCACTGTACCAGGGCGCCGGTGATGGCCACGCTGCCTTCGAGAGCGAAGACCGCGGGCTGGCCGTCGAACCGGTACGCCACGGTGGTCAACATGCCGTGTTGCGAGTGCACCGGTTTGGTCCCGGTATTCATGAGGAGGAAACAGCCGGTGCCGTAGGTATTCTTGGCCTCGCCCGGATGGAAGCAGGTCTGGCCCACCAGCGCCGCCTGTTGATCGCCGAGGATGCCGGAGACGGGCACGCCCTTGACGCAATCGAGGGCAGCCTCGCCGTAGACCTCGCTGCTAGAGGCGATGCGCGGCAGGATGGCGCGCGGAATGCGGAAGGCAGCGAGGAGCTCGTCGTCCCAATCCAAGGTTTCCAGGTTCATCAACTGGGTGCGGCTGGCATTGGTGCAATCGGTGAGATGCAGGCCGCCGGTGAGATTCCACAGGACGAAGGTATCGATGTTGCCGAACAGGAGGTCGCCGGCTTGAGCGCGGGCGCGGGCTCCGGGAACGTTGTCGAGGATCCAGCGGATTTTCAGCGCGCTGAAATAGGTGGCCAGGGGCAGGCCGGTCTTGGCGCGGAAGCGGTCGGGGCCGCCGTTGCGGGCCAGTTCGGCGACGGCTTCGGCGGTGCGGGTATCCTGCCAGACGAGGGCGTTGTACACGGGCGCGCCGGTGCGGCGGTCCCAGACAACGGTAGTTTCGCGCTGGTTGGTGATACCGATGGCGGCGAGGTCGCTCGGGCCGAGACCGCGCTGCTCGAGCGCAAGGGCGATGACTTCGCGACAGCGCCGCCAGATCTCGTTGGCATCGTGCTCCACCCATCCAGGTTGGGGATAGATCTGCTCGTGCTCCTTCTGGGCGACCGAGACGATGCGGCCGGAGTTGTCGAAGACGATGAATCGGGTGCTGGTGGTGCCCTGGTCGATGGCGCCGATGTAGTTGGCCATAGTGAAGAGTCCTTTACCTGACGACGACTTTCCAAGATAGCACCCCACATGGGCTTCCGCCTTAGTACGGAATGCCTTCAGGCAGCGTGTGTAGGTGTCATTTCTCGTTGATGTCGATGGCTTCTTCCCGCTATACTACGACTCAGACAGGGCGAAGGTGAGACTCAATCAAATGGCCGTACGCAGGATGGAATTCGGCTCCGCGCTGCCGCTCTTGTTTTTGGCGGTTGCGCTTCCGGGGTACTCGGTGACCATACAATACTCCGGGGGATTCGGAACCGGATCGGGCAATTTTACCGGGGTGGCGAATCTGGGTGGTTGCAGCGGCGCGCTGCTGGCGGACGGGATCCACGTGCTCACGGCGGCGCATTGCGCGGCCAGCATTGCGGTGAATGGGACGCAGACGGTGCTGACGCCCGACATTACGGGGCTCGGTTTCTTTACCCCGTTATTCCCCAATGGAATCGCCGACGCTGTCATCGGAGTGCACATCAATCCGCTGGCCGCGCTGTGGTTCCCCACCGATCTGGCGAACTCGGCCCTGATGTACGACCTCGCCATTCTGGATCTGGCGGCGCCGGCTCCAGCCGATGCCACCCGGTACAATCTGGATCTCAGCGGCTTTGCCATCGCCCACAATTCCCCGGTAACGATGGCCGGCTGGGGATTGGGCGGCTTCCCGAGCGGGTCAGTCGCCGGCACGGGCGGGACCAGGCGGGCCGGCACCAACACGGTGGCGGGTGTCTTCGACACGGCGGTGGATGGCGCTTTGTCGGTGAACCTCCTAGATACTCCGATCGAACTGCTGTGGACCACGACCGGGCCGCCCAACAATTCCAACGATATCCTGGATCCGAACAACACGCTGGGGCTCTCCAATGCGGGCGATTCGGGCGGACCGCTGCTGTTTAACGGCAACCTGATCGGCATAACGGCGTTCGGTAATCTGCCGCGGGGTGGGTTATCGGGCGACATCGTCCTGGTCGGGCAGACGTACGATGCCGGTTACATGAATCTGGCGAATCCCGGAAACACCAACTTTTTGAATTCCGTCCTGACCGTCACGCCGGAGCCCGGCACCTGGATACTGGCAGCCGCGGGCGCGCTCCTGGTGTCGATGCGCCGCCGCGCGATGCGCCCGTAGCGCCGTTTCCGAGGGCAGTCGCGAGATGGGTCGAGTCGGAATTCGCCTTCAACGCAGAGACGCAGAGAACGCGCGAAAACCGGACGTGAGAACAAACTGGAGGCCAGGTGCGGGATTGGATTCCTCCGCGGGACACACGGAGACACCGGAGATTGCGGCGGGAACAGCCGCGGCTTGGATTGGCTGGAAAGCGCGCCGGGCTTACACAGTTTTACTGACGAAGCCGCAACTTGGTTCAGGGATGGGAGTTTAGACATTCCAGAGGGTAATCGATGCGCAACCGAGTGGTCGTGGCGCTGGCTGCAGCGGTGTGTCTGGCAGCCGTTCCGGGAATTTCCGTGTATGCCAGGGAGAAGAGCGCCGTTGACGCCCGGCAGTTTCAGAAACAGCTTGCCCGCGATCAGAAGATTCTGCAGGCGCTCAACCGCCTGACGTTCGGGGCGCGTCCCGGGGACGTCCAGGAAGTCAAGTCGATGGGCCTCAAGAAGTGGATCGACCGGCAACTCCACCCGGAGAGAGTGCCCGAGAACCCGCTGCTCACGGCAAAACTGGAGACGCTGGACACGTTGCGGATGTCGGGCGAAGAACTGGTGCGGAACTACCCGACGCCGCAGATGGTCCGGCAGATGGTCAACGGGCAACTTCCCTTCCCTACGGATCCGGACCGCAAGCTGATGCTCACCAAACTGATGGAGAGATTTGAGCAGCGGCAGGCCAATGGCGGGGATGCGGCGGCCGCGCCCAACGTGGCGAGCGGCAGGGCGTTGAGCGACCTGGTGAGCGCGCAGCAACTGCGAAGCCTGCGCCAGGGCACTGCGCAGCAGAGGCTGGAGGCCTTCCAGGCGCTCTCCAAGGAAAAGCAGGACGAGGCAATCGGCGCGATGCCGCAGGGACTGCGCCAGGGGCTGTTCGCGCTGGCGCCGCCGGAACTGCGCCGCCGCATTGAGATGGCGAATGGCCCGCAGCAGATGGTGGCGCGGGATCTCTGGGAAGGCAAGCTGTTGCGCGCCGTGTATAGCAACCGGCAACTGGACGAAGTGCTGGCGGATTTCTGGTTCAACCACTTCAACGTCTATCTGGACAAAGGCGCGGACCGCTACCTGGTCACCGAATACGAACGCGACGTCATCCGTCCGCACGTGCTGGGCAAGTTCAAGGAGCTGTTGGAAGCCACGGCCAAGAGTCCGGCGATGCTGTTCTACCTGGACAACTGGCAGTCGGTAGGGCCGGAGGCCCCGCAGGCGCGCGGTTCGCAGGGCGCCGGCGGCAAGAAAGCGGCGCGCGGCCTGAATGAGAATTACGGGCGGGAACTGCTGGAACTGCACACGCTCGGGGTGGACGGCGGCTACACCCAGGCGGACGTCACCGAAGCGGCGCGCTGCTTCACCGGGTGGACCATCGTGCAACCGCAGCGCGGCGGCGCATTCACCTTCAACCAGCGGGTGCACGACGACGGCGAGAAGACCGTCCTGGGCGTTCGGATCCCGAAGGGCGGCGGCATCGGCGACGGAGAAAAGGTGCTGGATATTGTGGCTCACCACGCCGCCACGGCGCGTTTTATTTCGAAGGAACTGGCGATTCGTTTCGTGGCCGACGACCCGCCGCAATCGCTGGTGGAGCGGATGGCGGAGACGTTCCGCAAGACCGATGGCGATCTGCGCGCGGTGATGAAGACCATGCTGGAGAGCAAGGAATTCTTCAGCCAGGGCGCCTACCGCAGCAAGCTGAAGAGTCCGTTGGAAGTGGTGGCGAGCGCGGTGCGCGCGGTCTCTGGCGAGGTGGATTACGCCTTCCCCCTGGCCAACCAGGTGGCGCAGTTGGGCCAACCCCTATACCGAAAGCAGGAGCCTACGGGATACTCCAACTCCAGCCAGGAGTGGCTGAATTCCGGCGGCCTGCTGGCGCGCATGAATTTCGCACTGCAACTGGCCGATAATAAGGTGCCGGGCGTGAAGGTGGACGCCAAGCAAACGACCCGGCCGGGCGCTTCGGTTGGCGGGATCGCCCTGGGATCGCCGGAATTTCAGAAGAGGTAACTATGCCCACTCGCCGATTCTTCCTACGTAATTCCGCCCTTGCCATGGCCGGCGTGGGCGCCTCACCGTTGTGGCTGGAGCGCGCGCTGTGCGCCACCGATGGCGCGAGAGCGGGCAAGAAAATCCTGGTGGCCATCTTCCAGCGCGGCGCCGCCGACGGTCTGAATGTGGTGGTACCGCACGGCGAGAAGGCGTACTACGATTTGCGTCCGACGATCGCTATCCCGCGCCCCACCAGCGACGCGGGCAAGAAAGAGGATGCCGCGATCGACCTGGACGGCTTCTTCGGACTGCACCCGTCGCTAGGGCCGCTCAAGCCGCTATTCGACCAGCGGCATCTGGCGATTGTCGACGCTGTCGGTTCGCCGGACCCGACGCGATCGCATTTCGACGCGCAGGACTACATGGAATCGGGCACGCCCGGGAGGAAGGCGACGCAGGATGGCTGGATGAATCGCGCGCTGCCCAAAGCGGCGGGCAAGGTATCGCCGGTGCGCGCGGTGTCGCTGGGACCGGTGCTGCCGCGGGCGATGCGAGGCGGCGCGCCGGCGATCGCGATGCAGACCATCGAGGGCTTTGGGGTGCGCAACGCGGAGGCCGCAAAGCAGTTCGAGCAAATGTACACGGCATCGAAGGACCCTCTGCTTCAGGCGGCCGGACGGGAGACGTTCGAGGCGGTGGCCATGCTGCAAGCCATCCAGCGGCAGCGGTACGCCCCCGCCGCCGGCGCCGATTATCCGCGGGGACGTTTCGGCCAGGCTTTGCAGCAGATCGCTCAATTGATCAAGAGCGATGTGGGGTTGGAGATGGCGTTCGCCGATATTGGCGGCTGGGACCATCACGTCAACGAACTCGGTCCGCGCCCCAGCGAAGGCGTGCTGGCCAACCTGCTGCGCGAATACGGACAGGCATTGAGCGCCTTCTGGACGGACATGGGCGATCGGATGAACGATGTGGTGGTGGTCACGATGAGCGAATTCGGGCGCACCGCCAAGGAGAACGGGAATCGCGGCACGGATCACGGGCATGCCAACAGCATGTTGGTGATGGGCGGCGACGTTAAAGGCGGTAAGGTGTACGGCAAGTGGCCGGGCCTGGAGAAGGAGCAGCTTTATGAGGGGCGCGACCTGGCGCTGACCACCGACTTCCGCGACGTTCTGGGGGAACTGGTTTCGCGCCACCTGGGCAATGCGTCGTTGCAGACGGTCTTCCCGGGGTACGATGCGAAGATGCTCGGGCTGGTGTAGCTCGGGCTGGTGTAGCTCGGGACAGGCGATTGTTGTGCGGGGCAGGCAGGCTCGGGATCGTATGGAAAGCGGAGGCCGCTTGTAATATTACATGGTACGATGGAGGCAGACTCAAGGATGGCGGTTAACCTCCAGCGTTGGCGACAGCGAAACGGCCTGACCCAGGTAAACGCGGCAGCTTTGCTCGGCGTTTCCCAGCCCTACTTGTCGCTGCTCGAAAAAGGCGCAAGACCATTGACGGCGACGGTTCGGAGCCGTATGAAGGCGGTACGTCAGGCTGTTCGCCCGGACCCAGACGACGGCTTCAGGAGGCAACTGAGCGCCCTCGGGTATCCGGAGTTCGCTCACGTCACGCCTGCCCGGCCACAGTCCAGTCCCGACTCCTTGCTTCTGTCGGTTCTGGCAGGATCCAATGTCAGTGCACGGGTGGTTGAGGCACTGCCTTGGCTGGTCAGACGATATGCCGATCAACTGGACCTGGATTGGCTGGTTCGGCAGGCAAAGCTTCAGAATTTACAGAACCGGCTGGGATTCGTGCTTCAGACGGCGGGAGTCGAGACGCCGAAGCTTATGGCCGCGGTTAGCGAATTGGAGCGGGCGCGCCTGCTCCAAGAAGCGACGCTTTGCTGGGACTTGATGCCCGCTGCAACTCGCGAATGGATGCGGGCCAATCGGACTCCTTCGGCGGAGCATTGGAACGTATTGACCAGACTAAACTGAGGATGTTGACCATGCCGCTTGACCGTCCCGCCGAGCCGTGGCTGTCGTTCCTCACGGAGTTGGACGCCCATCTGGACGCGCCGGTCGACTTGCATTGCATCGGTGGCTTCGTCGTCAGCCAGCACTACGGATTCGGGAGAGAGACTGCGGACCTCGATGTCCTCGCCGTGGTTCCAAGAGAGTTGGCGGAGCAGGTTGTCCAACTTGCCGGCAAGGGATCCGCCCTCCAGAAGAAGTATCGGGTCTATATCGATCAAGTCAGAGTTGCGAACTACCCGGCAGACTACGAGGGCCGCCTGGTCCGGACGTTCCCGGTGTGGCCGAAAGTTCGCCTATGGGCTCTCGAACCCCATGACCTTGCGCTGACGAAACTGGAGCGCAGCATCGATCGCGATATCCGCGACGTGATCTTCCTGGCTCAAGCGGGCTTGATTGATCACGACACACTGGTCGCCCGTTTCGAGACCGAGTTGGAACCGTACATAGTCGGCCGAACTCCAGCGTGGCACCGCACGACGCTCAAGATGTGGATTGATGCCTGCTGGCCGAAATGACCGCCGCCAATGCGTCATGGCAGTCTGAAAGGCTACGCTACGATGCCCAAATGCTTCGCCAGGAAGGGGAGGCCCAGTTTGCCGGAGAAACCGTGCGGGCCGTCGAAGATTTCCTGCGCGGTGTTGGCGGGAACGCCGAAGACCTGGTACATTTTTTGGACGCGCTGGAAACTGGCGCGGCTGGCGGCAATGGGGAAAATCGTATCGCGCTCGCCCGATTCCACGAAGAGAGGGCGCGGGGCGATCAAGCCGGCGACGTCGTACATTTCCGCCCAGTTGAGAATTCCCGGGATGTAGTTATCGATGCAGTGGGAGATGCTCATCACGCATTCGCGGAAGGTGTTGAGG
>JADGNS010001096.1 GCA_017883355.1 Candidatus Solibacter sp. | reverse complement strand
GGGCGGCAGGTTCTCACCGCCAAAAGCCGCCAAATCAAAATTGCCCTCCCGGTCGAGCGGCACTTTGATGTCATCGCCGCCGCCGCGAGGCAAGACCACCTGGCCGGCTTCCACGCGCGCCTTATCCAAGTCCACCCCGAATTCCGGGTCTGCTGCCACCTGTCGAAAGGCGAAGTGCCACTGGCGGATAACTCGAAAGGCCTGCGCCCGGCGCAAAACCCCTTCCGGGTAGTCCTTGTGCGTCGCGATGTCGCCCAAGGCAAACGCGTTGGTCCGGAACAGCGACGGCGGAGTCAAGTCCGGTGGCACCGCGAGGATGACGTTGCCCGCCCGCTGCATCTGGAGCGCGAAGAATTCGTCCGATTCCTTCCAGCTCTGGTCACCCATCTTCACCGGGTTATCGAACGGGCGGAGACCATCGAAAATAACGTCGAGCGCGACCGCACGCGCGCCTTGCGCAGCCAGTTCCTCGACCACCCGGCCATAAACGTGGCGGGGCCAGTACAGACCAGCTTGCCAGGGGAGAGATCGGTTGGTCCGCACAAAGGCAATGCTGGCGTCGTCGATGAACACAAACCCAAGGTTCGTCGCGACGGCCGGTGCGAAGCGCAGCGCTTGGCGGACACGCATGTCATAGGTCATCCGCTCCAGGCTCTCGAGGAAACCCAATTGCACCCATCGCATGAGGCCGATCAGCGTGATCGCGCCAACGGCTATCAGGACGGGAACGCGCTTGATGAGCGGCCGCTTCACTGGCACGGAGTATAAACAAAAAAACCAGAGCAACACAAGGCTGCTCTGGTTATGGAAAGTCTATGGACCGGCTCTCAGCCGGCCCCATCCTGCATCTAGTGCGGCGAAACGAGAAGGACAAACGCCTGGTCAGGATCGATCCACACGGGCCCGGTGGTGAACCCTACGGGCAGCGCGCCGACAAGGTTGTCGAAATCCGTCTTGTCGGAGTCCGGCAACTGCGTGAGCGTCCCGGTGCGGGCGTCAAACATTTGCCCGCCCATGATGACTTGCGTCAGCACCGTGCCATTGGGGCCGGAATAGGCCAGCACAGCCGAACCTGACTGCATCTTGATCACGCCATCGGCAGTTATGTCATAAACGCTCCCGCGAATACCGGCGACACCACTTGGGATCTTAATCTCATACTTCGAGGCGGCAGACATCTTCTTCACCATGCCGAAGATGTGGCCCGCCTTCAAATCCAGTTGCGTTTCCGACACCTCATCCGCACCGGTTTGCGTGATGGTCAGCTTGTCGATGCTTAGCAGCGTGTTCTCCCACATCCGAACCATGTTCTGCTCGCCACTGGGCTGGTAGGAGGACCCTGTGCTCGGGCGATGGTAACCGGGCGCCGGACTGGTCATCAGAACGGGCACCGATGCAGAGCCCGCTCCCATGGCGAAATCTACATACGCCTTCGCGGCCGTTTGAATGATAGTGCCGGGTTTGACAACATCGCCGACCTTGAGCGGCTGCCAGTCATTGCCCCCCATTTTATAGCGGGCGTCGCCTTTGACACGGACAACTTTCGCGGTGCCTTGGCTAACCGGCTGGGCCGCGAGGGTCGAGGCCATCGCGAACACCACTCCGCACACCAGCAAGTTGTTAATTAAGCTTCGAGTTTCTTTCATAATTTGCTCCTGGACAACGGACTGCATTAATCTCTGTGCAATTTTAGAGTCACCGGGTGGTTTGTCAACGGAATATTTTACGTTTTTTTTGGCCCCCCAAACCGGGCGCCAAATTTGTCTCTATTGAGACCTTCGCGCAGCATATTCCGGGCCAAATCCCAGTTATTGTGACGGGAAACTGAGTCTGGCGCTCATTTCGTTCGTGGCCGCCTCCTGCATCCTGCTATTGACGATTTGCAGATAATTGCGGGCGACGGGATTGTCCCGTTCCAGGTTGAGCGAGCGCTCGAACCAGGGCTTGGCGGCCGCAAAGTCACCTGCCTCAATATAATGCCGCCCGATATTGGCCGCCATGAAGTAGCCGTTGGGCTCCAATTCGGCCGCGCGTTCAAAGTATTGGCCCGACTCCGCCGTTCGCCCCAGCCAATCCAGGCACCAGCCACAGCCCGCATACCCATCCCCGCGCCACGGATTCAGCTTAATGCTGCGCCCGAACCACTCCATCGCCTGCTCTACCAGTTCCCGGTAATTCTTGCCGCCTTCGGAGGATTGGACGCGATACGCGTCGCCAATCGCATAAGCTGTCTCGGCATTCATCGGCTCGGCCGTGAACGCGTTCTTCAGGCAGGCGGTCTGCGTCGGCGAGAAAGCCGACGCCCCGGCGGCGCGCAGCAACCACACGGATTCCTCCGTGTGACGCCAGCCCTGCTGACCCAGGTAACCCAGGCTGGCCAGCACCACCGCGCTGGCCACAGCCTTGCCCCATGGCTTCATCGTCACCCAATACCGGTCGGTCGCAAAGCGGAGATGACTGCTCAACAGCGCCATCAGGGTAATCGCCAGAATCGCGTTGGCAGGAATGTGCATGTTGAAATCGACCACCGAGTGGACCAGAATCGCGACCAAGCCGAGCGACGCGCCCAGCACGAACGCAAATTTGCTGCTGTTGCGTTCTTCCCCCAAACCCCTGG
>JADGNS010001095.1 GCA_017883355.1 Candidatus Solibacter sp. | reverse complement strand
CCTCTGGGGACGCCTTCAGGCGGCTCGCTCGGCCAAAGCACACCATTTCTCGCGCTCGCGAACGCCGGCTGAAAGCCGGCCTTGCAGCCAGGATTGTCTGCCCCACAATCTGCACAGAATGGTCGCGGAATCCTAAGTTAGCGGCATTGATCTGTCTGCCGCGCGGTAATTTCGCCCCCGAAGATCCCGCTAGAATGAGGGGATGCCCACCGGCCACTGCGGCAAACCTCCTCCCCGCCCTTCGACTTCGCTGCGCTCGAGCTTCGCCTGGACTCTCGCCGGAAACGGGTTCTACGCCGCCGCGCAGTGGGCCATTCTCAGCCTCATCGCCAAAATGGGCGGCGCCGAAATGCTCGGCCAATACGCCCTCGCCGTGGCCCTCACCACTCCGCTGGTAATGTTGTCGCACCTGAACCTGCGGGCCGTTCTGGCCACCGACGTCGAAGGGCGCCGGCCGTTCGGAGATTACCTTGCCGTCCGTCTCGGGGTATCGGGCCTCAGCCTGGTGGGCATCGCCATTCTGGCGCTGCTATCCGGTCATTCCGGCGCGCTGGCCGCGGTGATCCTGGTGACCGGCCTGGCCCAGAGCAGCGAGACCGTGAGCGACATCTATTACGGCGCCATGCAGCGGCGCGACGAGATGGCTCTCATCGCCCGCTCCATGATCGCCCGCGGCCTGGTATCGGTGTGCGCCTTTGGCCTGGCCTTATATATTCTGCACGATCTGGTTTGGGCGCTCGCCGCGCTGGCGGTGGGCCGGGTGGCCTTGCTGCTGGCCTACGACCGGCCAAAGGGTGCGGCAGGCGAGAGTCTGGCGCGCTCCGGCCGAAGGCCCGAACTCTCCATCCTCCGCACAGCCATGCCGCTCGGCGTCATGCTCCTGCTGGTTTCGTTGAACACCAACGTGCCCCGCTACGCCATCGAACGCTTTCTGGGAGTGGCTGATTTGGGCGCCTTCGCGGCAGTCGCTTCTTTCATCACGGTGGGCAGTACGGTGGTCAACGCGCTCGGCCAGGCCGCCACGCCCCGCTTGGCCCTACACTACAGCCGGCGTGAGTCGGCACACTTTCTCAAACTGACCTTCCGGCTGGCAGCGTCGGTCGGCGCGCTCGGCGTGGCTGGCGTAGTGGTCGCGGCCGCCTTTGGCCCGACCATCCTCGGCATCGTCTACCGACCGGAGTACGCGGTGCACGGCGGCCTGCTGGTCGCCGTCATGGGCACCGCCATTCCCGGCTACGTCGCCATCGCTCTCGGCTATGCCATCACCGCCGCTCGCGCCTTCGATGCGCAGGTGCCGTTGTTCTGCGTGGTGGCTGCCAGTTGTGGCGCGGCAAGCTGGCTGCTGGTGCCCAGGTTCGGATTGCGCGGCGCGGCCCTGTCTCTGGCCATCGCCGCGTCGGTGCAGATCGGCGGTGAGGCTCTGATTCTTGCCCGCGCCATGCGCCGCCTCGAGGCCGCCGGATGAACAGCCAACCCCGATCGGGCTTCGCCGCGCGCGCGGCCGGGCTCCCCGGCGGCGAGGCTCTGATTCCCGCCCGCGCCATGCGCCGCATCGAGGCCGCCGGATGAACAGCGAACCTCCATCGGGCTTCGCCGCGCGCGCGGCCGCGCTCCTGTTGTGCCTGTTTGTCTTTTCCATCCCTTGGGAGAAGAGCGTCCCGGTGCCGGGCATCGCCACCCTGTCGCACCTGCTCGGCGTTCTCACCTTCTTCACCGCCGCGATTGTGGCGGCGCGGCGCGGGTCGGTCCGCCCGCCCAACCTGGCACTGGGATTGGCTGCCGTCTTCGTGCTGTGGTCCGCCCTGACTTACTTTTGGAGCCTGGACCGCCACGCAACCGTCATGCGGATCGTCACCTTCGCCGAACTGCTGGCGATGGTCTGGATGATCTGGGACACCTGCCGCGATTCACTCCTGCAAACCCGGCTGATGCAGTCGTACGTCTGGGGAGCCGTGGCCGCATCCATTGGCGCCGCGCTCCGTTTCTTCGAGGGACAGCAGACCTACTACCGCCGCTACGCCGCGGCTGGGTTCGAACCCAATACGTTCGGGCTGGTGCTCGCCCTCTCCGTCCCGCTTGCCTTGTACCTGGCTCTCGTCGGCACTCGCAGCCTCATGAGATGGTGCAACCGGGCAGCGCTCCTGGTGGTGCTGTGCGCGCTGCTGTTGACGGGTTCGCGCACCGCGCTCGTGGCCGCCTACGTCGCCTTCGGTTTTGCCCTCTGGACATGGCGCCGGGCGGACCCGTGGCAGCGCGCGTCGGCCGCCCTGCTATTCCTGTTCCTCCTGCTCGGCTTGTACGGCTTTGCGCCGGCGTCCACGCGGCAACGCCTGGCCACGGTAACCACCGAGCTGACTCAAGGAACGCTGCACAACCGGACGGTGATTTGGAAGGCCGGCTTCAAAGTCCTGCGCCGCCATCCTGTCTTGGGCATCGGCGCGGGCGCATACCCGGAGGCCGTGCGCCCCCAGTTGGGCACGCCCGGCGTACCGGGCCATCAATATGTTGCCCACAATACGTTTCTTTCCGTGCTGGTGGAGTGCGGCGCTGTCGGCTTCGGCGTGTACGCGCTCCTGCTCGCCACCGTCGCCATGTATGTCTGGACTTTGCCGTCCACCGAG
>JADGNS010001094.1 GCA_017883355.1 Candidatus Solibacter sp. | reverse complement strand
TCGGCCCGAACTACCTCGTCATGGAGCTAGTCGACGTTGAGCCGCTGAGAGGGCCCGTGCCAGTCGAGAAAGCCATCGCCTACGCGAATCAAATTCTCGACGCCCTCGCCGCGGCCCACAAGAAGGACATCATCCATCGCGACCTCAAGCTACCTCAACTGGTCACCTGGGATAACAATCGCGCGGGCCCCCTGTCACGGCACGGGAACCCGATACAAGTTGCGCTGCACGCTCTCGCGCGTGAAGGCGTATATATCAGCAGTCGGGCCGGGCGCAACGTCGCTCGAAGGAATTACCCGCGCTCCTGGCAGCTTCAAGATCTCCTGCTCAGACGGAAGCCCATGGATGATACTTTCGGGTACCAGATGGCCCGGGGCCAACGGCAAGACGTAGGCCTTGCCCGAGTTGTTCACAGCCTTACCCTGCACAAACAAATGTTTCCCGTCCCCGGACCACCCGATCTGCGTTGGGGGCAGGAGTTGTGTCAGAAGCGGAGCGCCGCCATCGACCCGGAACAATACCAAACCTCCGCTCGCATGGGAGCCTAACACCAGCCAGTTACGGTCTGGGGATTCGCCCATTAGGCCAACAAAAGACAGGTCGATGGCTTTCCGCAGCTCGCCTCCGTCTTGCTGGACACGGTAAAGGAACGCAGAGGTCCCCTCGACCCTGCGGAAAAAGAGGAAGTCGCTCAATACATGATCTCGTGGGTGAAATACCTGCGCGACGTTGAAAAGTTTCCCGTGAAGTACGTCTCCCTGCACAACGAAGGCGAGGGTTTCAACCGTTGGCCGGCCGACGGCGCCACGGGCGGCACGCCGAATCACGATTACAACATGTGGTGGCCCTCCACACAGGTGGTCGACTTTCTGCGCTTCATGCGGCCCATGATGGATCGGGAAGGATTGCAGGACGTTGGCTTGACGCCCGGCGAAACCTCGAATTGGGAGGCCTTCGGCCGGTGGTACGCCTACTTCATCCAAACCGATCCGGTAGCACTCAAGAATCTCGGCCTGATCACCAGTCATGGTTTCGGTCTTGGCCCCCAAGCCAATAACAGCCTCGGCGCGGACTTATTGCGGCTGTCGCGGCCGGAACTGCGCGCGTGGACTACGTCAATGTCATTCGGAAAGATGGACGTCAGCTTTGTCGAGATGGTCCGGCAGAACATCTACGCTTCGAAAGTGAATGCGCTGATTCCGTGGGCCTACATTCAAACCGACGATTGGACGGGTGGAGATCCGAATCCCGGGACGGCATTTTGGGTGGACGGCAAAGGCGACTACACCATCGAACAGGGATACTATCTGCTCAAGCAACTTTCCCGAGCGGGCCAACCCGGCATGGCGGTGGCGGATGTCACCACCTCCGATCCGAACATTCAATTGATCGCCTTCGCAGCCAACGGCACGGCGAATCCGGATGCGTTCACCGTTTTCAACCTGTCGGAACGCGCCTACCCAGGAGTCCGGGTCCGCGTTTCGGGAACCGAAGCCAAATCGTTCGACGCGTATGTAACCGGTTTTCGAAAGCAATACGCCCCCCTGTGAGCCATCCCGGTTCAGCACGGCGCACTCGAATGCGCCGTGCCGCCTCAGGCGGTGGTTACGTTTTTTGCCAAGCGCTGAGAGACCGATTCCTGGAGACCAGAAATGTGCATCGTTATTCGGCAGTTCCGCAGTGTCTGGATTACCTTGCTGCTAATGGGGGTTGCAGCGTGCCCGGCCGCGGCGCAGACTGGAGCCGGCAGTGACATCAGTAGGGCCGCCCGGCCATCCGTGGAAGACTGGGTTCTAGCGAACCGGCAGTTGCGAGTCTTGCTTCGACCCGATGCTCTCACGCTTACCGTAGAAGACCTGAACACACACGAGACGTGGGGATCGGACCCTTGGGAGAACAGCGCCGGGCGCATCCATCTGCGCGGAAAGAACGCCGAAGCGCTAACGGTCGGCCTGGGGGCGGCGGCGCAGAAGAGCATCGAGGCGGTGCCGGCGCCTGGCGCGCAGGATGGACCGGGATTGCGCATCTCGCTCTCACGCTTCCGCTCGCGCATGGGACCCGTGCGCGAAGATCGCGGGGTGGATAACAGCCTCTCCGTGGTGCTTCAGGTCGGGCTGGCAAAAGACAACCCGGAGCTTACCTTTCGAGTGCTCGAAGTGCATAACACCTCCCTCTACTGGCGGGTGGAGACCGTGGAGTGGCCGCTGCGCCTGTTCCCGGTCAGGACCGTGGACGACGACGGCTATATCGTGTTTCCGGAGGAACGAGGTTTTATCGTCCCCTCGCGCTTCGAACAGGGATACTTCCGCTATCTCAACTGGGTGTGGGAACGGATTGCAGGACATGCTTTCGTGGCAGAGCAGAGTTCCATGCCATGGTTCGGCGCAAAGAAGGGGCGAAGCTCTTTCCTGTGCATCGTCGAGACGCCGGACGATGTCGCTTACGGCGTGATTGCGAACGATGTACGGGCTCCGGAACAGGCCGCCGCTCCTCCATCGGCGGTCCCGGGGCCGGCCACGGCGCTTTCGGCTCCGCGACTCTCCGCCGTCTGGCCTTACTGGCGCTCGGTGAAGGGCGAACTGGGCTATCCACGCATCGCGCGGTACATTTTCCAACCCGGCG
>JADGNS010001093.1 GCA_017883355.1 Candidatus Solibacter sp. | reverse complement strand
AATACTGTTCCCTTGAGAGCGGCATGGCGGGGCTTGCGATATGGCCGAATCTGGATCGGGAGCGGCTAAGTACACCGTTTCGCAAATACGTTCTCGTACTCCGAAGCAACCGCTCCCTCACGGTCGCGGCTCCGATCAGAGCCGCGCGCGTCAGCAAGCGGTTCCCCGATACGTTGGTGAACTTCTGAAACGGCGTACTAAGTGTGGGATGAGTTGCTACCCGGCCCAGTGGTTGGGCAGACGTGCCTGGCTATATAATCGGTGCAGCCGAGATGAAGAACAGAAACCTGGGGTAGGACGTTACGTCATGAGAATCTCTCTACGGTGGCCCATTGCCCTATCTGCGATCTGCGCGATCGCCGCTGTTACCGCCGCGGACCAGCCGAAGTTCGAAGTGGCGTCGGTGAAGCGGACGGACCGAGGCATCATAAAGAACTCCCTGGGCCCAGGGACGGTCACATTGAAGGGCGACCCCCTCAAAATCGTTCTCATGGAAGCTTTCAAGGTGAAGTCCTACCAGATCGAAGGACCGTCCTGGCTGGACGAGGATTGCTTCGACATTGTCGCCAAGATGCCGGAAGGCGCGACCAGCGATCAGATCCCGGCAATGCTTCAGGCGTTGCTGGTGGAAAGGTTTAAGCTCGCCGCCCACAAAGAGGATCGCCCGCGTCCGGTGTATGCGCTGGTTGTGGAGAAGGGTGGTCCGAAATTACAGGAGGCCAGCACGAATGAGGCCAGCACGAATTTCCGTCGCATGGGGCCGCGCCCCGGCTTAATGTTTTTCCGCGTGGGGCCTGACGCACGCGGGTTTAAGGGCTCCATGACCATGGCGACGCTTGCCCGATTTCTGGCCAACAGCCTGGATCGTCCGGTGCAGGACTTTACCGGGCTCACAGGAACCTACGACATCGACCTCTCCTGGGCGCCGGACCCGGTACTCGACCGGCCGTCGCCCTTTTCCGAGGCCACACGGGCAGCTTCGGCGGACGCGGGAATCGACCTTCCCGCCGCTCCCACGGCCACCGTCTTCAACGCGATCCGCGACTCGCTGGGGTTGAGGCTGGAGCCGCGCAAGGAGCCGGTCGAGATGCTGGTGATCGACCACGTGGAGCGGGTCCCAATCGAGAACTGATTCGACGGCCGAAGAGCCGGCTCCTTCCGCCGCACGAGTCGCACAAGAGACTATTGCGCTTTCAATACTCTTGCAAGCTGACGATCACGGTAGTAGGAGAGACGTGAACGCAGTTAACTGACATGGCCTACCCAAAATATCACGGCTTCCTGGACGCTTTGAATTGATCAACAGGCTGGCGCTAGAGGCGCTTGAGTAGATCTTTGGCTTCCTTCAAACTGGGGAATTTCTTTTCGGCTTCGCGGAATTCTTTGGTGTGCACGCGGCGGCGCGCACCGGTGTGATCCACGGGAAAGCGCAGATGCAGCATCTCGTGGTACATGACGTACTCCAGAGCGAGGGCCTTCACGGCGGAGCGATCGAAGATGCGGCTGATAATGATGGCATTGTGCGAGGGATCGAAATGCCCCAGCATGCTGCGCGAGGCGCCGCGGCTCCAGCCCAGTTGGGGGCGGCCGAGCAGGCCATCGAAATACTCGGTATTGAGGCGCTCGAAGATCTCCTCGAGGTCGAAATGCTCGCCTTTGGGCCCGGAGAGGAACTTGCGGCCGCGAATCTGTTTCACCAGGTGTGCCTGGCGGCGGACGTCGCGTCGATTGAGGTAGAGCCGATAGCGGTGAGCGTAGATGCGGGCGATCGGCTTACGGTAAAGCTTGCCGAGGAGGATGTGGGCCAGAGCTTCGAGCACTGGCGCCGGCGCCCCGGCCAGGAGGTCTGAGATGCGAATTTCCAACCGGCCGTCCTTGAGGGCGATGAAGCTGTCGGCGTTGGCGAAGCGGCAGAACTCGACGCGGATTTCCGGTGCGGCGGTGCGCGGCTTCAGCTCGCGAAAGACGCGGGCATAGATCTCCTCGGGCGATTCGAAGAACAAGGAACTCTGCAATCCCTGAATGTCGAGCATCCCCATGCTCCACCAGAGTAGCGCGGAAGGACGGGACGCGGAAGCACAAAGAACATGATGTCTTGACTTAGTCGCCGCGGAGGGCGACCGTCGGGTCGAGTGCCGCGGCGCGGCGGGCGGGTAGCCAGGAGGCGATGGCGGCGATGGCGAAAAACAGGGCGGCCATGACGGCGTAGGTGACGGGGTCGGTGGGCTTGACGCCGATCAGCATGCTGGTCATGACGCGAGTGAGGGCGGCGGCGGCCGCCAGGCCGACGAGAATGCCGGCGGCGCTGAGACGCATTCCGTGGGCGACGATCAGTTGGAAGATGCCGGCGGGGGCGGCGCCCAGCGCCATGCGGACGCCGATCTCGGCGGTGCGCTGCCGGACCAGGGTGGCCAGCACACCATAGAGGCCGACGGCGGCCAGGATGGCGGCGATGGCGGCGAAGACGCCGATGAGCAGCAGTTGGAATCGCGTGCCGGCCTGGGCGCGCTCCACCAGCGTGTCCATGGGCTGCACTTCCATCAGGACCATGTGGGAATCGTGCTGCGCCACGGCGGCGCGGACGGCGGCGGCGAATGGCGCGGGGTCGCCAGAGACGCGCAG
>JADGNS010000130.1 GCA_017883355.1 Candidatus Solibacter sp. | reverse complement strand
CAAGGATCGGTACGCCGATAACGGCCTGGTCGGCGTAGCCATCACCCACGTCGATGGCGAGGTCTGCGAGATCGATAGCTTCCTGATGAGCTGCCGGGTGATCGGCCGCACCCTGGAGACGGCGTTGCTGGCGCACCTCGCGGCGGACGCGCGAGACCAGGGAGCGAAGCTCCTGCAAGGATGGTTCCTTCCCACCAGGAAGAATGCGCCGGCGCAGGAGTTCTATCGCGAACACGGCTTCGAAGTCGTGGAGCGAACAGAGGAGGGCGTGCTGTGGGAGTTGGATCCGCGGGGGAAGGAGATCCGCATTCCGGAGTGGATCAGACAAGAAATGGCCGCCGATGAACGCCAATGAACGCCGCAATGTGTTGTCTTATCCGCGTTCATCGGCGTTCATCGGCGGCTATTTCTTGACGTACCATGAAAGCCACCGGCGCGTCCGCCGAAGCCGGCTTCCGCCCCACTATCATCAGGGAGAGTCCGGGCCACGGCATCAGGATATCCAGCCGCCGCCAAAACCAGACCGACTTATCGAAGATCTTCAGCACCAGCTTGCTGATCGTCCCCGCGTGGAATAATCTGCTGTACGCCCACCACGGCAGCAGCGCCACCTTATTGAAGCTTTCGATGGTCTCCACCGCGAAGCCGTGTGCCGCCAGCAGTTGGCCGACGGTGGCCTGGCTGTAGCGCCGTTTGTGGCCCATTTTGCGATCCAGCGAGCCGTAGATCCCCGGGACGTTGGGCACCAGCACCAGCAGGGAACCTCCGGGCCGGACGGTGGCGGCCAGCGAGTCGAGCAACCGCCCCGCATCGTCCAGATGCTCCAGCACGTTGAGACAGAGCACCGTGTCGAAACAGTTTTCCAGGCCCGCCAGGTCGCCCGGCACCTCGGGATCGATGCGCTGCACGGCGACGTTGGGCGTGCGCAGAAAGCGGTTGCGCAGCGCGTGCAGGTGCAGCGGGTCTTTCTCCGCGGCCACGTACAGCATGCGGCGCGACATCAGGCGCCCGGTCAAATTGCCGATGCCGGCGTCGATTTCCAGCACTTCGTCGCCCACGTGCGGCCGCAGCTTGCGCGCCAGCCAGCTCAGGTATTGCGGCGTTCCCGTCAGATTGTTGAGCACGCCCCGGCCATAAGGCACCGCGTAGAGATCGTCGATCAGCCAGAACTTGACGATCACGGCAAAGGCTTTGATGCCGTCTTTCCAGCCGATCTTCTTGCCCTCTTCATACGTTCGTCCGTGATAGCTGATAGGCACTTCGTAAATGCGGAATTTGCGCTTGGCGCTCTTCATCACGATCTCCGGCTCGAAGCCGAAGCGGTCCGAACGGATCGGGATGCTCTTGAGCAGGTCCGTGCGGAAAACCTTGTAGCAGGTTTCCATGTCCGTCAGGTTGAGGTTGCAGAACATGTTGGAAACCAGGGTGAGCCCCTTATTGATCATGGAGTGCCAGAAGGGCAGCACGCGCGATTGGTCGCCCGCCAGGTAGCGCGAGCCGAACACGGCGTCGGCATGGCCATCCAGCAGCGGGCGCAGGAGGCGCGAATATTCACTGGGGTCGTATTCCAGGTCGGCGTCCTGGATCAGCGAAAAATCGCCGGTGGCTTTCTCGATGGCGGTGCGGACGGCGGCGCCTTTGCCGCGATTCTCCGCGTGCTGGTAGAGCCGGATCTGCGCAAACGCGCCGGCCAGCCGTTCCAGTATGGCGAAGGTGCCGTCGGTGGAACAATCGTCCACGATGACCAGTTCCCGCTCCATGTTTTCGGGTAGGGGAGCGGTCAGTACCAGCGAGATGCAACGCTCCACAACGGTACGCTCGTTGTAGACCGGCATCAGGATAGACAGCTTCATCGTAATCTATGCAGTTTAACAAACAGGGTGGGGCAGGCGGGGTACCCTCTGGGTCCGCCTGCCCACCCGTGTATGGATCCACGCGCCAGGCCTTGGCCCCGGCTCAGGTCGACCCCATGGCCGCTCTCCGCGAGGCGTTGGTGGCATAGGGCTCCGCCGGCTCCGCCTTGTGCATCCGAGCGCCAGGTCAGACCCGAGACCCGACGGCCCAAACCCGGCGCAATCCCGGATATACTGAAAATCGCTGATAAGGAGGTCTCTTGAGTCTGAAACCTTTGCTGGCGATTCTGCTCGCAGCCGCTCCTTTGGTCTTTGGCCAGGCGCAGCCGAAGATCGCTCCCGTCAAGTTCACCGACACGACTCTCGACAATGGTTTACGGGTCATTATTTCGGAGGACCACGACACGCCCATTTACGCCATCGCGGTCAGCTACAAGGTGGGCTCCCGCGACGAGCGGTTGGGCCGCACTGGCTTCGCCCACCTGTTCGAGCACATGATGTTCAAAGGCTCGGAGAACGTCGGCCCGGGAGAGCACTTCTACCTCGTTTTCACCAAGGGCGGCAGCATGAACGGCACCACCAACAACGACCGCACCTTGTATTTCGAGATCATGCCCAAGAACCAGCTCGACCTGGGTCTGTTCCTGGAAGCCGACCGGATGCGGTCGCTGAACGTCACCAAAGAGAATCTCGACAACCAGCGGCAGGCCGTCAAAGAGGAACGCCGTCTCGGCGTCGATAATCAGCCCTACGGACAGGCCTACGAGAAGATAGACGAACTGGTCTACGACAACTTCGCCTACAAGCACTCCGTGATCGGCTCCATGAGCGACCTCGACGCCGCTGCGGTGGACGATGTGAAGCAGTTCTTCAAAACGTACTACGCGCCCAACAACGCCGTGCTCGCCCTGGTGGGCGACCTGGATCCCAAGGACACGTTGGCGCGCGTGAAGAAATTCTTCGGCGCCATCGCGCGCCAGGAGCCGCCCAAACCGGTGGATCTCACCGAGCCCGAGAAGACCGCCGAGCGGCGCCTCACGCTGGACGATAAACTGGCCCGGCTGACGCGGATTTCGATTGAATACCGCACACCCGAAACCGGCAATGCCGATCAACGCGCGCTTTCCGTGCTGGCCTCCACCCTGGGCGGTGGAGAAAGCGGACGCCTCTATCAAAAGTTGGTCAAGGAGAAGGAGGTGGTGACTTCCATTTCCTGCTACGCACAGGGCCGGGCGGGCCCCTCCACCTTTAGCATCGATGCCATGGTGCGGCCCGGCAAGACGGCCGAGGAGGTGGACGGCCTGATCTCCGAAGAGATCGCCAAGGTCCTCGCCGAACCCGTGACCGCCAAGGAACTGGAGCGGGCACGCGTCGGGATGCGCCGCTCCGCCGTCAGCCCGCGCGGCAGCGTGTTACAGATCGCCATTTCGCTGGCCGACGACGCTGCCCTGTACAACGACCCCAACCGCTTCAACACGGAATACGAGAAACGTCTCGCGGTGACCCCGGCGGACATGCAGAAGGCCGCCAAAACCTACTTGCGCACAGCCAACCGCGTCGTGGTGATCAGCAAACCGGCCGCCCAGCCGGCGGCTCCCACGTCCATGCCGAAGCAGAATTAGAGGAGGCCACTGCCATGAACAAAACTATCGTGCTTTCCGTCGCTCTGGCCGCCTGGGCCGCCGCGCAGACGCCGCAGGGCCAGCAACCGTCGTCGTTTGCGGGGGTGGTGCGCCTCAACAAGGCGCCCATTTCGAATGAAGTTCTGAAGGTCAAACTCCCACGGCCGGTGGAGCAAAAGCTCTCCAACGGCATGCGCCTGCTGGTAGTGGAAAGTCACAAGGTGCCCACCATCAGCCTGCAAATCGCCATTCCTTCCGGCACGCTTCAGGACCCGGAAGACATGCGCGGCATCGCCGAAGCCACCGCCGCCCTCATCCGGCTGGGCACCAAGACGCGTAATGCGAAGGACCTTGCCGAAGCCATGGCCGACGTGGGAGCCAGCATCGGCTTCGGCGCGGGACAGGACAGCGGGTCCATCTTCGTGAGCGCGCTCACCGAGAACTTCGACGCGGCTCTGGCCCTGCTCGCCGACATGCTGCTCAACCCCACCTTCCCGCAGGATGAGCTCGACAAGTGGAAGACACGCCAGAAGAGCAACCTGCAGCAGGCCAAAACCAATCCGGGCTCCCTGGCCTACGAGCGCATATTCAAAGTGCTGTATCCCTCCGATGCCCGGCAGTATACGCTGCCCACGGTGGCTTCCCTCGACAAGATCACCCGGGAGAAGGTGATCGAACACTACAAGGCCTACTACGTGCCCTCGGGCGAGTTGGCGGGCATTGCCGGCGACATCACGCCGCGCGACGCCGCCGCCAAACTGGAGAAGGCGCTGGCCGCCTGGAAGGGTGGTCCGGTGAAGCATCCAACGCTACCGATGGCAGGCCCACTGCCGGAAAAGAAGGTCATGCTGATCGCCCGTCCCAATTCCGTGCAGACGTTTCTGCTGGTGGCCAACCGCGCCATCGATCGCATGAGCCCGGACTATATCGAGTGCCAGGTGATGAATCGCGTGCTCGGCTCCGGACCTTCCTCCCGCCTCTTCCGGAATATTCGCGAAGAGAAGGGCTACACCTACGGCATCGGCTCCGGATTCTCCGCGAGTAAGGTCTTGAACTTCTTCATGGCGAACACTTCGGTGCGCACGGAAGTTACCGAGCCCGCCTTGGCGGAGCTGCTGAAGGAGTTCCAGACGATTCGCGACGTGCCGGTGCCGGCGATGGAACTGGCCGATGCCAAGAGCGCTATCGTGGCCGGCTTCGTGCTGGGGCTGGAGAATCCCTCGGGGGTGCTCTCGCGCTGGCTCGAACAGCGCGAGTACGGGCTGCCGGAGGACTATTGGGATCAGTATGCGGCGAAAATCCAGGCCGTGACTGCCGCCGACGTGCAGAGGGTAGCGAAGAAGTACGTGCCGCTCGACAACGCGCAGATCATCGCCGTGGGCGACGCCTCGAAAATCGCCGAGTTGCTCAAGAAGTTCGGTCCCGTGGAACAGACCAACCCGGACAATTAGCCGCGGTCCGCGGTCGCGGACAGCCGTTCTCAGCTTCGCAGCTTGTCGTACTTGCCCCGTTTGTAATTGCCTACGATGCTGAGTACTCGCAGGCCATATTGCACCGGCCGCAAGTGCGAGACTTCGCCGGCATAAATCGTCGGGATGGCGATCTCCGCGATACGCAGCTTTCCGATGTGCGCCATCACGATCATCTCCAGGTCGAAATCGAAGGAATTCGAGAGTTTCTGAAACGGAATCGAGGCCATGGTCTTCCGCGAATAGAGCATGTACCCACTGTGATATTCCGCCAGGTTCAGCTCGAACGCCCAATTCTCGATCGCGGTTAGAACCTTGTTGGCGACAAACTTATACAAAGGCATGCGGCCCTCTAACGCGCTGCCGCCGAGCATGCGGGATCCCTGCACCAGGTCCGCCGTATCCTCGTCGAAGGGCCGCAACAGGTCGGGAATGGACTCGGGCGAGTACTGGCCATCGGAATGCAGCACGATCCCGACCTCCGCCCCCTTCTCCAGCGCATACGCGAGGAGCGTTTTCTCCGCCGCGCCGTATCCTTTGTTGACGGGATGGGTCAGGGTGACCAGCGATGGAAACTGCGTACGCAACCGCGTCAACGCCGCCTCCGTATCGTCGGTGCTGCCATCGTTCACTACGACGTAACGCGAGATTCGATCCCTCGCCGGGGCGGGGATCCGCGCGAACACCTTCTCGATGGTGGATGCCGCGTTGTAAGCCGGCATCAGAATGAAAACGTCACTCACCATTCGACTAATAGGCTACCGCGACCGGCTTCGTCCTCGGATACTCGTGGACGTAGTAGCTCATCGTGGCCTCCAGCATCTTCCTTACCGGCCACACCGGCTCCCAGCCCAGTAACGTGCGCGCCTTGGTGATATCCGGAATGCGCCGGTTGGAATCGTCGTACCCTTTTCCGTAGAAGGTCTCGCCCGGCACGCTCACGATATTCGGCAACGGAATCGCCGGATCGCGGAACTGTTCGGCATAGATCTCCCGCATGGTTTCGGCCAGTTGCCGGATGGAGATTTCGTTGTATGGCGAGCCGAGGTTGAAGATCTGCCGGTCGCACACGCCGCCCGGATTCTCCACGATTGCGTACGTCCCCTCAATCGCGTCATCGATGTAGGTGTAGCACCGCCGCTGTTCCCCGCCGTCCACCAGTTTCATGGTGGTTCCGTTAATCAGCGCATCCATAAAGAAGGAGAAGACGCGCGGGATGCCTTCCTGCTCGGATTGCAGAAAGTCGATCTTCGGTCCGATGAAGTTGAACGGGCGGACGATCGTGTAGTTGAACCCCGCTTCCAGCCCGTAGGCATGCAGCACCCGTTCCAGCAATTGCTTGGAGCAGGCATAGATCCAGCGATGCCGGTTGACCGGGCCCAGGATGAACTCCGACTCGTCTTCCGAAAACGTCGCGTGAATGGGGTCTTCCGGATCCGCCAGCCTGGCGTGCTTCAAAGTCGCGGCAGTCCTGCCGTAGACTTCGCACGTGGAGAACTGGATCAGCCGCTTCTTGTGGTGGACGCAGGCCTCGGCAATCTTCAGGTTCTCCTGAAAATTCAGCCGGAACACTTCGATCGGAATACGCAGGTACAGGCCCGGATTAGCGTACGCGATCAGATCGATCACCAGATCCGCGGCCTCGACGAACGGGTCGATGTGAAACTGCGGGCTCCGTATGTCCTGCTGCACAAAGGTGAGGCGTGGATGGTCCAGGAACTCCTCGACCTTGTCCGTCCACAGGTCAACGACGGTGACGGAGTGGCCCTCGTCTAACAGACGTTTGGTCAAGTGGGAGCCGATAAACCCGCCGCCCCCAAGGTTTAAGATATTCATAGCTGTGAATGGTTTTACCACAAAGCTGCGGCGGCTGGAAGCGCGATTCGCAGCGTTAGCCCGGCAGAAGAGGCTGGCCCTCCTCGCCGTGGGGCTGGCTCCACTGCTTCTGCGCGCGCTCTTGTTGCCGTGGCTTCCCGTCCCCAGCCCGCGAGTGCAGGACGAATTCAGCCACTTGCTGGTGGCCGACACCTTCGCTCACGGCCGCCTGGTCAACCCGGTTCACCCCATGTGGGCGCATTTCGAGAGCATGCACATTCTGGTTCGGCCCGTCTATGCCAGCGTCTTCCCGGTGGCACAGGGCGTGGTCATGGCCGCCGGCCAGGTCCTCACCGGGCAGCCTTGGATTGGCGTGTGGCTCAGCGTTGGATTCATGTGCGCCGCCTTGTGCTGGATGTTGCAGGGCTGGGTCTCGCCTGGCTGGGCCTTGCTGGGCGGCGCCCTGGCCGCGGCTCGGTTCGGCGTGTTCAGCTACTGGATGAACACCTACTACGGAGGCGCGGTGGCGGCTGCCGGCGGCGCCCTCGTGCTGGGATCTCTGCCGCGCCTCTTGCGCCGCCGTCACTGGCGCGATGCCGCGCTGATGGGCGCCGGACTGGCGATTCTGGCCAACAGCCGGCCGTACGAAGGCGCGCTCTTCACCCTGCCAATCCTGGCGGCATTGTCTTGGCACCTCCGCCGCCGGGCGCGCAGTCCGCTCCCAACCCGGACGGTACCCCGCCGCGGCTCCGATGCGCTTTCAGAGCCGCGACCGTTAGGGAGCGATCGCCGCACCCCGCGAGCTCTTTCGATCCTGGCGCCTCTCCTTCTGGTGGTGGGCGCAAGCGCGCTGCTGATGGGCGTCTACTTTGCCCGCGTGAGCGGTAGTCCGTTCCGGCTGCCGTACTCGTTCTATCGCAGCACCTTCACCATGGCGCCGCATTTCATCTGGCAATCCCCGCGCCCCGAGCCCGTCTACCACCAGCGCGTCCTCCGCGAATTCCACGCGCGGTGGGAAATGGCCTGCTACGCCGCCGCACGCGCCAACCGCTCCCCCAACGGCATCCGCGACAAGGCCAAAGCCTACTGGCGCTTCTACCTGGGGCCGTTCCTCAGCATTCCCTTCCTCACCATTCCGTGGCTCTGCAGGCGGCTCCGCACCCGGCTCCTGCTCTTGGCCGGTATCCTGTTTTCCCTCGGGTTGGCGGTGGAGGTTTGGCACGCACCTCATTACGCGGCCCCGGCCATGGGCCTGTGCCTGCTGCTGGTGATCCAGGCCCTCCGCCAACTGCGGCAAACCGCGGGGGCCTTCGCGGTGCGCGCCGTCGTGCTGGCCGCTCTTCTCACACCGGTAGTGGGCGGAGGCGCCGCGGATTCCGACGGCACCCTCCGCGCGCGGGTCCTCCGTGAATTGGCCGCCAAGGGCGGCCGCCACCTCGTGCTGGTGCGCTACCGCCTGACCCACGATACCGGTGACGAGTGGGTCTACAATGCCGCCGATATCGACCACGCACCGATAGTTTGGGCGAGAGAGATGGACCCAACCAGCAATCGCGCGCTGCTGCGCTATTTCCAGGATCGCCAGGTCTGGCTGGTGCAACCGGACCTCAAGCCGCCGATGCTTTCGCACTACGATCCATCCCAGCCGCCCGACCCGCCCTTCCGTTTCGTCAAGCTGGGTAGCGATGCCGTCGAAGTGCTGCGCTCTCCCCAAGACATCCGCCGGAAAATGCTTCAAAAGGTTACGGCCGAATACCCGCCACCCCACCGATTCGGGTGCGATCAGTGGGCCTATTTTTTCACCGAGCTGACAGGCGTGGAATCGCCCGACTTATCGCACGGATGTTTCCCCCCCGGCCAGCGCGGGAAGTTGCTCACCTTCGAAGACTGGTCCGCCTGGCTGGAGCAGCAGCGGTAGCGTAGCCTTTTAGGCCGGGTGCCCTCTGGGTGGACCCCATTCATGGGGGCATGTCTTCCTACGCCTTTTTCCGCACCCTAAAGACCCTTTTCTCCCGCTTTTTGCTACCATATCCCTTCCAGGGGGTGTGGTGTTTCTCATCAGTCGTAGAATACAGTTCGGTCCGACGACCTTCCTC
>JADGNS010001092.1 GCA_017883355.1 Candidatus Solibacter sp. | reverse complement strand
TCACCTGGCCGATCTCCATGTGGAGCACGCGTCCCGCAATCGAGGTGGCGGATTTCAGAGCGTCGATAGGCGCCATGCCGTACTCCACCATCATCTCGATTTCGCGGGCGTTCTCGCCGTGGGCGAACACGCCGACGTCGCTGCCGCTGAGGATAGTCACGCCGGCATCGAGGGCGGCCTTGAAGCTTGCCCGCTTGCGCTGGATGCCGCGAGGTTCGGGCTGCTCTCCCTTTTTCCAGCCGGCATATTGCGCGGTAGCGTCGCCGGCGGCGAGCGTAGGGCAGAGGGCGACGTGGCGCTCCGCCATCAGCTTGAAGATTTCGGCTGTGCCCTCGTCGCCGTGCTCGATGGTCTCCGCCCCGCCGAGGATGGCGCGGCGCATGCCTTCGGGCGTGCTGGCGTGGACCGAGACCGGGACGCCGGCGCTCTTGGCAGTCTCCACGGCGAGCTTCATTTCTTCCAGCGAAAAAGTGGGACGCGCACCGGGACCGGCGCCCCAGCGATAGTCGCCGTAGAGCTTGATCCAATCGGCGCCGCGGCCGATCTGGTCGCGCACCACGCGCGTCAGGCTATCGATGCCGTCGGCCTCTTCGGCGCCCTGCGGCACGCGCCATTCGAGCGCGAATCCCTTGGGCGCGTAGCTGCCGGTGGCCACGATGGCGCGGGTGGAGGCGAGGATTCGCGGACCCGGGACGATCCCCTGATTAACCGCCTGCTTGAGTTCCACATCGGCGTAGGCCGCGCCCTCGGTGCCCAAATCGCGGACCGTGGTGAAGCCCGCCAGCAGTGTGTCGCGCAGATGATTCACCGCGCGCGCCACGCGCAGGGCGAGGCCTTCATGAGCCACCTGATCGTTCCACGGAGTTTCGTTGTAGGGGTGGAGCAGGATGTGCGAGTGCCCTTCGACCAGGCCGGGCAGCAGGGTGGCGCCGGGGAGATCGATGACCTTGGCGTTGGCGGTGTCGATGGACGCGGCGGGTCCGGCGGCTTCGATGCGTCCGCCGTGGACGCGGACGGCCCAGGCTTCGTGGGACGCCTCGCCATCGAAGACGCGGGCGGGCTTGAGGACGGTGGCGTCCTGCGCGGCGGCGCAGAGGGCGAGCGCGAATAGCAGGAGGGAACGCATAGGGCGATTATTGCACCGCCACGGTGACGGTGGCGGGGCTGCGTTGCTACGAGTTTAGCAGCGGGCGCTCTTGCGCTTGAGGAAGCACTGTGATACTCATGCGTCATGCGACGTAGAGACTTCCTTCCGGCTTTGGCGGCTTCGGCCGCGTTTGCACAGGCGCCCGCTCCCGCTCCGCAGATGAAGAAGGGGCGCTTGAAACAGTGTGTGACGGGCGGGGTGTTCGCCCGCGGGACGAGCCTGGAGGATGGCTGCAAGCTCGCGGCATCGCTCGGCATCGTCGGGTATGACCTGAGAGGGCCTGCCGACTGGCCGATGCTCAAGAAATACGGGCTGACCCCGACGATGTATCCGGGCGGACCGGGCGGCGGAATCGCCGACGCGCTCAATCGCAAGGATCTGCATGAAAAGCTCGAACCCCTGATGCATGCGGCGATCGATGAATCCAAGACCAACGGAGTGCCGAACATCATCTGCTTCAGCGGCAACCGCAAGGGAATGGCGGATGCCGAAGGCGCCGACAATTGCGTGGCGTTCCTGAATAAGGTCAAGGCGCACGCCGAAGAAAAGGGCATCACCATCTGCATGGAGTACCTGAACAGCAAGGTCAACCACAAGGACTACATGTTCGACCACATCGCGTGGGGCGTGGACGTGATGAAGCGCATCAATTCGCCGCGCGTCAAGATTCTGTACGATATTTATCACGCGCAGATCATGGACGGCGATATCGTGCGCAACATCCGCGACCACATACAGTGGATCGGGCACTTCCACACGGGCGGCAATCCGGACCGCAAGGAAATCGACGAGACGCAGGAGCTGAACTACCGGTTCATCGCGCAGGCCATCGCCGACCTGAATTTCACCGGGTACTTCGGGCACGAATATTCGCCCAGGGTTCCCGCCAACGCAGAGGCGAGCCTCCGGCGCGCCATCGAGATCTGCACGGTCTAAGCACCTGCTAGATCCCGAAGAGGTTGGTTTGCAGCTTGGTGTAGCCCTGTTCGGCGGCCCACAGGTCCAGGGTGACTGACGCCAGTTCGTCCACTTCGGGGACGGCGCGGCCGTTTCTGGTCAGGTCGATCGCCTTCAGATAGACGCGGCACGTGTCGCATGCTTCCACGCGGATGTGCGGGAACTCTTCGTCGGTGTGGACGCGGAGCTTGTCCGTGTCCGCTTCCCCGCAGTTGGGACACCCGCGGCGGCGGTACTCCCATTCGGTGAAGCAGAGCCCGCAGAGCAGGAATCGCCTGGCACCATCGCCTTCCGGGCGGAGCATCGCCGCCACGGGTTTTTCGGCGCAGAACGGGCAGCAGACGGGATCCGCGGGGCTTCGCGGGGAGCACGGGGCAGCCTTGGCCTGCAGGACCACGCGCGCAAAGAAGGTATGCATCGGGTCTGAGGTGCCGCCGCGGATCAGCGTCAGGAGCGCTTCCAGATTGGCGGGCGAAGGGCCTTCGGCCACGGCGGATTGAAAGCGCGCGATCTGCTGGTAGAA
>JADGNS010001091.1 GCA_017883355.1 Candidatus Solibacter sp. | reverse complement strand
GTAGACGATCACGTCGCGGACGGTGGGGCAATCGGTGAGCGATTCGTCCACCGCGTCCTTGAGGCGGACTTCCTTGCCGCGCCGCCACGCGCCGTCGCAGGTGATCACCACCTGCGCTTCCAGATCCTGTATACGCGCCTTGAGGGCTTCGGCGGAGAAGCCGCCGAATACCACGCTGTGCGTGATGCCGAGGCGTGCGCACGCCAGCAGGGCGACGGGCAGTTCGGGGACCATGCCCATGTAGACGATGGCGCGGTCGCCGGCTTTGAGGCCGCGGCCTTTCAGCACGTTGGCGAAACGGCAGACCAGGCGATGCAGTTCCTGATAGGAGATCATGCGCTGGTCGCCGGGTTCGCCTTCCCAAAGGATGGCGGTCTTGTTCTTTCGCGCGGTGGTGAGGTGGCGGTCGAGACAGTTATAGGAGACGTTGATCTTGCCGCCGGCAAACCACTTGGCGAACGGCGGATTCCACTCGAAAACGTGCGTCCACTTCTGAAACCAGTGAAGCTCCCGTTCGGCCAGTTCGCCCCAGAACTCCTCGGGCTTATCGGCGGCTTTCTGATACAGGGCGCGGTAGCCCTCCATGCCCTTCACGTTCGCTTGCTGGACGAACTCCGCCGAAGGCGGGTAGACGTTTGCGTCGGCCATGCTGGGATTCTACCAGAATGCAATTTACGGCCGTCCAGGAAGTTGCCGCGGCGCTACCGGGGCAGGCGCCCCCTACCGCCGCGATGCCGGCAGCGGCCGCGCCGCAGGCGTCTCGGAATAGCGTTTCACCACCGCCACCCCCGCGAAGATAATGACCATCGCACCCGTCTCCCGCCATCCAAATGGCTCGCGGTAAAACAACCACCCCAGCGCCACCGCCACCACCGCGTTCACGTAGGGATAGACCGACACGATCGCCACCGGCAGCTTGTCCATGGCATACACGTAGGCGCTGTATCCCACCAGTGACCCGAAGACGATCAGGTACAGCATCGCCGACACCCCGCGCGTACTCCAGTGAACCGTCAGATTCCCCGACGCCAGCGCGATCGGGATCATCGAGAGGCCCGCCGCCAATTGCTGCACCCCACCCGCGATCACCGGGTGCGCCCTCCCCGCCTTGCGCCGCTGGATGATCGATCCGAAACTCCACCCCGCCATTCCAACACTCAGCAGCAGAAACCCGACGATGAGCTTGTGATCGATCGCGCCCGCCCCCGCGTCCGGCGTGAACAGCAGCGCCGCCCCGGCCAGCCCGATGGCCATCCCGGCGATGGTCGGCGGGTGCAGCCGGACGCCCCCTGGCAGCAAAGCCTCCACCCCCACCATCCAGAACGGCGAGATGGTAACGATCAGCCCCGCAATTCCGCTGGGGATCAGCGTCTCCGCAGCCACCAGCGCCCCGTTGCCCACGCTCAGCGTCAACAGCCCGCTGAAGCAGGCCCAGGCCAGTTCCTTCCCCTTCGGCAGGTACAGCCCGCGCGCCCGCGAGAACACCAGCATGATCGTCCCGGAAATCATGTACCGCACGCACACCAATAGCATGGGCGGAAACGATTCCAGCGACATGCGGATCCCCAGGTAAGTAGTCCCCCAGAAGAAACACACCGCGACCAGTGCCACATACGCTTTGAATAAAGGATGCCGGGACAAGCTTTAGGTTAACCTACACCGCCGGGTGGATGGCGTGCCGGCACATCAGTCCGCCCGCAGAGCGGAGGACGGGGCCACGCCCGCCGCCCGCCGCGCTGGAATATGGCTGGCCGGCAACGCCACCGTGAGAAGTCCACAACCAATCGCGATGGAGGTAGCCGAATCGTACGGCCGAACCAGCGTACAACAGCGTGGTGAGCACTCGCGTAGCGGCCAGCGCGCTCACTTCCCAAACGCCCGTTGCACCACCGCCCACACCCGCTTGTGCCGCCGGTCGTCCGTCACCAGTCCCTTCAAATTCATGTAGGCCGCCACCGGCGGATGCGCGGGCAGCCGCTGAAACGCGCTCGGATTCGGAAAATCCGCATACACCCACAACAGCGCCCCGCTCATGTACGCGCTGCGCGCCGGGTCGAAGATGTATCCCAGGTGCGTCCCCACCAGCTTCATGTGGTAGTCCTCCGAGTAATCCATCCCGCTGTCCTGCAGCGCCGCGTTCTTCCACCCCACAATCGATTCGCTCCCGAACTCGGCCACCACAATCGGCTTGCCCGGCCACTGGGCATGCACCTTGTCCAGGTTCGCCGCGAAATCCGGAATCGCTCCGTAATACCACCCGAAGTACTCGTTGATCGCGATGAAATCCACCGTGTCGAAGGAGATGTCCCTCTCCCTCCGATCGCTGGCGAACGTCACCAGCCGCGTCGGGTCCAGTTCGCGCACCAGGGCGGTGGCGCGCGCCACATATTTCGCCACCGGCTCGCGATCGCTCGGGAACTCGTTGCCCACGCTCCATACCACCACGCTGGGATGCATCCGCCGCTGCGCAATCATCTCCTTCAACTGCGGCGCGCCATATGCGTTCCACACCGCGTCGCTGCCCAGCGTCTCCGCCCGCGTCTGCCACGCCGGGATCTCGCTCCACACCATCAGCCCCAGTTCGTCGGCGAGTTCGTACACCTGCCGGTCGTGCGAGTAGTGCGCCAGGCGCACGAAGTT
>JADGNS010001090.1 GCA_017883355.1 Candidatus Solibacter sp. | reverse complement strand
CCTATGGAAGAGCATCCCTCAGCCACCGCGCGACGCTATTGCGTGGCGGATTTTGAACAGATTGCCGGGGTTCCCTGTCCGTGCGGCACCGCGCGGCGGGCGTTTCAGGACGTGCCCGAGTTCCCCGCCACCGTACACGTAACTTCCATTACGGTGGATGCCAAGCTTCACTATCACAAGCGGCTCACCGAGACATACTACTTCCTGGAGTGCGGACCGGGAGCGAAGATGCAACTGGATGACGACATTCTCCCCGTCGAACCCGGCCTCTGCATCATGCTCCCACCCGGCGTGCGCCACCGTGCCATCGGCGCAATGAAGGTCCTGATTGTGGCCCTGCCCAAGTTCGACCCTTCCGACGAATGGCTGGATTAGCGCGACGTTATTCCAGCCGGATCACGGCCGCGTTCCGATCCTCAACCGTAACCGTCAGTGTGTTGCCGCTCATGGCCGGACGGCTGGATTCCTGCCAGAGGTCCACCGCCCGTTGAAACGGGGAGGGGAGAGAGAGCTTGACGCTCCGCGCCGTCCGTGTGGGATTGACCACCCAGAGATAAGTGCCGCCCGCTCCTTTATGCAACCGGGCTTTCACCGCCGGGTCGCTGGACTGGACCTGCTGCCGGATACCGCCCCAGTCGAGCAGGCCGGCGAAGAAATCGCGCGTTCCCGCCGCGTGGTTGCGGTAGTAGCTCCCGCCCGGGAAAGTGCCGATTAACAGCGTCTTTCCGCTGCCAAAGGCGTGCTCGACAGCGGCGATGCGGCCGTTGGTATAATGACCCGCCGCCTGGCCTCCCGCCAGCCGGTACTCCTGTAAGAAGTACTGGCCGCCGACCTCCTTGTCCCTCACGGTCAGGGTAAGTTTGCCTAATAAGTCGGGAGTGAACTGGACATAACTCTCGCGCGCGCCGAATACCTGATCCAGCCCGAGGTTCGGCTGCACTACACCAACCGTACCGCCGTCGCCAAAGTACCCAGGGCAACCTTCAGAGACTAACTTCCCGCCTTTTGCGACATAGTCTCGAAGCTTATCGGCCGTGGCTTTGCGGAGCATCTCCGGATACGGGAGATAGATCATCGGGTATTCCCCGATATCCTCGATGCCCACGAAATCGGCTTGAATATTCGAGTCGAAGAAAGCCTGGTATGCCCCTTGCGCGGATTGGACGTAGTTGGCGCCGCCGCCGCCCGCACCTCCCGCGCCCCTGCCGCCGGGCGCGGCGCCTCCGCCGCCCTGGACGACGCTGAAATCATCGGATTCCTGCGCGAATACGATCCCCACGTCGCCCTTGACTGGCCGCGACTTCCAAATGTCCGGGTGCGAGTTGGTCCAGCGTGCCAGCTTGGAGGCCATCTCGGCCTGCGGCGTGACCGAGCCGTCCATCCCCATGGGACCGAACGCTCCGAACAATGGGCCGTCGAGCAGCGGGCGCCAGCGCGTGAAGAGGATGCCGGTGGCGCCGGCGGTCATGTCGATCAGGCTCCACACGCGTACGTCTTTATCGTCCGAACTGCGCCCATCTTCCAGCGGGCGATTGATCACCTGCGGTTGCAGCCAGAGCGGCCCACCGGTCGCTTCCGCGTGCCAGAAGGGCTTTCCGCGCGAGCCGGCGCGCACCACATCCACCGCCTGAAACTGCATCCAGGGGTCGTTGCCATGGCGCGAAGCCACCCAGGTGTAGCCATACGAATCCACGTCGGCCGCCGTCCGCCACTCGATCTCGGTGAGGAGGCCCGTGCTGTGCGCCGTGACTTTGTTGCGCTTGTCGAGCCGGCGAATCAGCTCCGTGCGCCAGTGCAGCAGACGGATGGCGTCGTCCCGGCGGAACGCCAGCCAGTCGAGGGAGTCCGGGTAGCCGCCGGTGCCGTGTGGCGGATGTACCGACTCCCAGTCGCCGAGGCTGTACCGGTGCCAGGCGCGGCCGAGGGCTTCGACGGTGCCGTATTTTGCTTTCAGCCACTCGCGGAATTTGGCTTGGGTGGCACGGCAAAAGCACTCCTGCGTTCCCCCCTCGTTCCACACGTCGTAACCCAGAGTGGCAGGCTTATCGCGATAGCGCTCGACCAGGGCGGTGAGGAATTTCCCGGCCTCGCCCAGGACGTCGTCATTGTCCAGACAAAGGGGCGCGCTGCCGGTTGCGCTACTGCCGCCAACGGAGGGAAAGCCCTCGGAGCCGTCGCTCCCGACGTGGCGCGCGTGAGGGTATTTGTCCCACATCCACTCCGGCGCGCCATTGATGATTTCGGCGATGACCGTCTTGATGTGGTTCTGGCCTTCGAGTTCCACCATCCGGTCATAGTCGCTCCAGTCGTATCGGCCCGGCGAATTCTCGATCGACGCCCACATGAACCAGTGGCGGAAAATGTTGACGCCCATTCCTGCCGCAGTCTTGTGGTCGCGTTCCCAATCCTGCTGGGGCGGATTCGATTTGCGAAAATACACCGCGCCAAACGGGAACACCGGATTTGGCAAAGGATTGTCCTGCGCCTCGACGCATAACGTCAGCGCCAAGGCGGCGGACAACATGCCGGCGCAGACCAAATGGGTTCGTGTCATGACGGCTGAGGCCCTTCCAAGCCCTGTCGTAAGAATAGTACTTTCTGCCGGTCCCGCCACAGCGGCGGCTCGGGCCATCTGCTATAAC
>JADGNS010001089.1 GCA_017883355.1 Candidatus Solibacter sp. | reverse complement strand
GAAGGCGGCACTCTGGTTTGGCCTACCGGCGCCGACTTGTGCCCCGATGTTCTGATCTGGGGTGGCTTGCCGCCGGCCGATGCGGCTTCGGATGCAGCGTAGGCCGGCGCTACCTTCCGCCAGAATCTCGCTCGCCCCTATTTAGCCGCGCCCCCCATCTTACCGTCGCAACGACCGCATCGGATCGATCCGCGTCGCCCGGAACGCCGGCAGCCACGTCGCCACCAGCGCCACCGCCGCCAGGAACAACCCCGCCAGCACAAAGCTCGCCGGATCCGCCGCGTCCACCCGGAACAGCATGCTCGCCACCAGCCGTGTGGTCGCCAAGGCCGCCGCCGTGCCCACCACCATACCGGCCACGGTCAACGCCATTCCTTGCCCCACCACCATCGCGATCACGTTCCACGGCCGCGCGCCCATCGCCATCCGGATGCCGATTTCCGGAATCCGCTGGCTCACCGTGTACGACATCACGCTGTAAAGTCCCATTCCCGCCAGCAGCAGGCACATCAGCCCCAGCGCTCCCATCAGGTTCGCCGCCACCTTCTGCCCGAACGTCGCCACCTCCGTATACTCCGCCAGCGGAACCGCATGCATCGCCGCCGCGTTCGAATCGGTTTCCGCCACCGCGCGCCGCAAAAGCGGGATCGCCTGCACCGGTTGGCCCGTCGTCCGCACCAGGAAATACAGCTCCGGACTGCCCTCGTAAACCTGCTGGAATGCCAGGTAGAAATGCGGACTGGGCGCTTCGGCGGGACTGAAATACTTGCTGTCCCTCGCCAGGCCCACCACCTTGTACCACTTGCCCCTCACCCGCACCTTATGTCCCAAAGGACTCTGCCCGCTGAGGAACCGCTTGGCGAACGCCTGGTTGACGATCATTACCGGCTCCCCCTTCCGCTCGTCCCGCGCGTTGAAGTCGCGGCCTTCCAGAATCGGAATCCGCATCGTCGCAAAATAGTCCGGCGCCACCAGCGCGCGGTTGACCGCCGGCAATTCCCCCGCCGCCGGCGTGTATCCCTCCACCTGTACGTAGTTCCAGGGACCCGCCGTCGTGCTCAGCGGCACGAAATCCGTGTAGCTGACCGTTTCCACTTCCGAAGCCACCAGCATCCGCTCCTTCAGCCGACGGGAGAACTGCTCGATCTGGGGGCCCGTATACCCCGCGCTTTCCATGAAAAACCGCCCGAACAGTACGTTAGCCGCACTGAATCCCGGATGGATCGCGCGGATATTTTGGAAACTACGCACGAACAGCCCGGCGCCCACCAGGGCGACCGTGGCCAACGCCACCTCGCCGATCACCAGCAGGCTCCGCGTCCGCCGCGATGCGGCACCCGCCGTGTCGCTGCGGCTGCCTTCCTTCAGAACTTCGTTCAGGTTCGAGCGGAATACGAACAGCGCCGGAGAGGCTCCCGAGATCAACGCGGCCGTCACACAAGCCAGCGCGGTAAAAACGAGGATGCGGCCGTTCAACGCGTACGACGCCGTGATCGGCAGTCCGACGCTCGGCACCATTGACACCAGCGACCCCTGCATCCATAGCAGCATCAACAGGCCCGCCCCCGCCCCGGCCACGCACAGCACCAGCGTCTCGGTGAGCACCTGCGTCGCCACCCGCACTCGGCCCGCCCCCAGTGCGAACCGGATGCCGAACTCTCTCTGCCGCCCTACCGAACGCGCCAGCAGCAGATTCGCCACGTTGGCGCACACAATCAGCAGGACCACGAACGAGACCGCCAGCAGGATGGTCAAAGGCGCGCGCAAGTATTCATTGACGCCGTTGTGCCCCTCCCACGTGGGCAGGATCGTGGCGCCCACGCCGCGATTGGTTTTCGGGTTGGCGGCCGCCAGGCGGGCTGCCATAGTCATCGCTTCGGCGCGAGCCTGCGCTATGGGCACGCCGGCCCGAAGCCGGCACATCGCGTCCAACATGCTGCGCTCGCCCCGCTCGCGAAAGGTCGAGTCCGGCAGTTCTCCCAGCACGGCCGCCATCGTGACGGGCACCCAAAAATCGTACTGCATCACCGGCCCCGTGCCGCGGAACTCCGCCGGCACCACGCCCGTAATCGTCAGCGTGTGCCGGTTGACCTTCATCGTCTTTCCCACGATGGCCGCATCGGAGCGGAAGTAGCTTCGCCACAGCCGGGCGCTGATCACTGCCACCGGGTAAGCCCCCGGAGTGTCCCCAGCCTCTTCCCGCGTGAACGTGCGCCCCAGCACGGGCTTGACCCCCAATACCTCGAAGTAGTTGCCCGATACCAGCTCTCCCCACGCCAACTGCGCCCGCGGCGTATCGCCCAGCGTGAAGGCGCACTGCCGGCGCACCGTCAGGCCGCTGATCCCCTTCAAGCCATCGCGATAATCGCGGTAGTCGAGCCAGGACATGGCCGTGCCGCCATTGGGTGCGCCCGCCGTGACCATCTCCAAAGCGGCCAGTTCCTCGCTCCGGCTGGTACCGGGATAAGGATGCAGCAGCACCCCATCGATCCAGGAAAACACCGTCGTCGTGCTGGCGATCCCCAGTCCCAGCGTCAATACCGCCACACAGGCGAAGCCCGGGCTGGCCGAGAGTACCCGGAATCCGAATCGAACATCTTGTAAGAGGTTGCGCATGACGGCGTGACAGAGTGCAATCCGAGTG
>JADGNS010001088.1 GCA_017883355.1 Candidatus Solibacter sp. | reverse complement strand
CCGCCGCATGCGCCTGCTGGCGCTGGTGCTTTCGCCGCGCGGGTTCATCGCCTTCAACGAAAACCTCAACCACTTCATGCTGCGCCCGGGGTCCATCCCAGCGATCGCGCGGAACGTCGCCTGGCGCACGGTCAACGTCCTGCGCTGGAGCGTCCGCGCCACACGCAAGGCTGATTGGCGCCTGCTGGCGAGCTACGCCGCCGCCACCGTGGCCGGAATCCTGCGGCCAAAGGTTAGGAGAAATCAGTTGGCAGGCGAAAGCGCCTGCCCCACCAGTGGGACAGACGCTTTCGTCTGTCAACCCGACCGTCGCGGCGCTGATCGGAGCTTGGAAGAAGGCGTCACCGTCGTCATCCCGTCGCGCACCGGCAAAGCTCTGCTCGAAGCCCAACTCCCCGGCCTGCTTGCCCAAGCTCCCGAGCAGATCATCGTCGTGGACAACGGCAGCACCGACGATACCGCCGCCTGGCTCGCCTCCGCTTACCCTCAAATCGAGGTGGTCCACTCCCCCGCCCCGCTCTCCTTCGCCCGCGCCGTCAACCGCGGCATCGAGCGCGCCCACTGCCCGCACGTCTGCCTGCTCAATAACGACATGCTGCTCGAGCCCGGCTTCTTCGCCGCACTCGTTCGTGCCTTCCAGCAGGTCCCCGATCTCTTCAGCGCCACCGCGCAGATCCGCTTCCCCGCCGGCGTCCGGCGCGAGGAGACCGGCAAGACCGTGTTCGCGCAGAGTGCGCCGGAGGACTTCCCGGTACGCTGCGATGAGCCCCTGCCCGGCGAAGACGGCACCTACGTGCTCTACGGCAGCGGCGGCTGCACGCTCTACGACACCGCCAAATTGCGCGCCCTCGGCAATGTGGATGAGGTCTACGACCCCGCCTACGTGGAAGATCTCGACCTCGGCTATCGCGCGTGGCAGCGCGGATGGCCCACCGTGTACGTGGCCGGCGCCATCGTCGAACACCGTCATCGCGCCACCACCACGCGCTTCTACACCGAAGACCAACTCGCTTACATCCTGGAGGTCAACTATCTGCGCTTCGTGGCTCGCGCAGTCAGCGATTCCAAAGTGTTCCGCAGACTGTGGACGCAAGCGCTCCGCCGCTTGTGGCTGCGCCAAGGGCCGCTCTCTCCCGCTGCCGGCATCGCCCTGCGCGGCGGACCGCGCACGCACGTGGCTTACTCCGAGGAACTCTTCCTCGCTCTCACCGATGGCAGCGTCAGCGTTTTTCCTGGGCGGCGCGCCACCGGCAAACCCCGAGTCTTGGTCGCCAGCCCCTACCTCCCGTTCCCGCTCTCCCACGGCGGCGCCGTGCGCATGTACAACCTCATGCGCCGCGCAGCCGTTGAGTTCGACCTGGTGCTGGTCGCCTTCACCGAACACGCCGCCCCTCCGCCCCCCGAGATCCTCGCCCTCTGCGCCGAGGTAGTGCTGGTGCGCCGCGCCGGCAGCCACGACCTGCCCTTCACCGGACGTCCCGAAACAGTCGAAGAGTTCGATTCCCTGCCCTTCCGCGCCGCGCTCCAGCAGACCGTCCGCAAGTGGCGCCCCGCCGTCGCCCAACTGGAATTCACCCAGCTAGCGCAATATGCCGCCGATTGCGCCCCGGCGCGCACCATCCTGGTGGAACACGACGTCACCTTCGACCTCTACCAGCAGCTTCTCCGTCTCGACGACCGTTGGGAACTGCGCCGCGAACTCGACCTCTGGCGCGAATTCGAGACCGCCGCCTGGCGCACCGTGGACCGCGTCGTCACCATGAGCGAACGGGACCGGCGCATGGTGAGCCCCACGCCGGCCGTCACGCTGGCCAACGGCGTGGATCTCGAGCGCTTCCGCCCCGACGATCTCGCACCGGAGGCGCGCCGCATCCTCTTCATCGGCAGCTTCGCCCATCGCCCCAACGTGATGGCCGTGGAGTTCTTTCTCCAACAGGTGTGGCCCCTGCTGCATGACGTGACGCTGCACATCATCGCCGGCGCGCGCCACGAACAGTATGCCGTCGCCAGTGACCTCGCGCAGCCCGGCATCGTGCTGGATGGTTTCGTGGCCGACGTTCGCCCCGCCTACCGGCGCGCCGCCCTCGTGGTGGCGCCGCTGGTGGCTTCCGCCGGCACCAACATCAAGGTGCTGGAGGCCATGGCGATGGGCAAAGTCGTGGTTTCTACAGACGCCGGCGTCAACGGCCTGGATCTCGCGCCCGGCGAGGATTTCGTGCTGGTGCACACGGCTCGGGAAATGGCCGACGCCATCGAAAGGCTACTGGCCGCCCCCGCCGACCGCGCCCGCATCGCTTCCGCCGCCCGCGCCCGCGTGGAGCGCGATTACAGTTGGGACACCATCGCCCGCGCGCAATCCGCCCTATATCGCGAACTGCTCGGGCGATAGCACTCCTGGCAGGCTGAATGCCCAATGCCACTTGCTGCATTACTTGTGGGGCAGGCAATCTTGCCTAATGCCACGTACTTTTTCGTGAGCCGCATTCGCCTCGACCGATTTCAATTGGCATCCGTCACCCTAGGAGATTACTCGGTGCCCTGATGGAGGGCGGAATCGCGAGTTGCGCGGCTGCGCGCGGGATCGATTTTGGCATTGGTGAAGCGATTCCGTATGTGCTGGTTGAAGTACCCACCCTTGGATTCTGCC